>JAHDGV010000001.1:21650-53210 GCA_020631655.1 Chloroflexota bacterium
CGCCCAACAAACCTAGAAACTTATCGGGCCAAAGTTGATTCGGCTGAAGTAATATCAGTTTTGGCTGGTGCTGAGATTCCACACGTTATACCCGTTCACACAATTGGAGCAGATGATAGCTACATGATCACCATAGAGAGTGATGTGATTGGGGTGACAAACAACGGGCCAGATGTGATAACCGGGACCGCTAAAGGGCCATCTTTTGCGGAAATTACTTTGGCTCCACCAGTCACAATTAGTGGGACTTATTCAGTGACCATCAACTTCGAGTCACAGAACCGGCCGGGTTACGTTTTGTCTAAAACGCTTGAAATCACAAGTTTGCTCGAACCGTTCTACGCGGCCGAAGTGTTAACTTCTGGTTCGGCCAAGATAGAAGATGATGTTTTGGTCCAAGAATATGTAATCGAAAATAAATCAAATTTGCCTGACCAATATCAGATTGAAATTGACGGTGATAAGTGGGATTATGAATTAAGCGCGGCTGAGACTCCGAGCATGCCGGTTGCCTCCCAATTTACCTTTGTTGTTACGGGCACTATCGATTCGATTGGGGTGGATGATACTCACACAGTTACGATTAAATCGGTGAATTCACCAACCTTATCTCGTTCAATTGTCACTGAAACAGAATTGGACGTTGATATAGGGCTCAGCGAGCTACTACCTCAAACTGGGTTGCCGGGAGAGCTGGTGACAACGACTTTAGTTCTTGAAAATTTAGGACAGGCTACTGATCAATTTGAAATTCAGTTAACAAACGGCCGTTGGTCAAGCTCCCTCTCTGCAACCGAAACAATAATTTTACGGCCGGGAGAGTCTGATTCAATTGTGATTTCTGTTGAAATTGGGGATAGTGGGACAGACCAACTGCAGTTAGGCATCCTATCTAAACGCTCTGGGGAGCTTTTGGCTGAGCGGACATTGGACTCGACAACCTACACCGTTTACATGCCGTGGGTGATCAGATAAACGGTGCAGGTTGCCGAATTGATGGTACTTAGACCACCTTGAGCCAGCACACATCGTAGGGAGCTAACTCAATTGAATGTCCTATGAGATTTGCTGAACCATAGATGCTTTCAAGTTTGCTTTTAGGAAATGCGGCCGGGATATTAAACAGCACCGCTTCATCAGACACATTGTGGAAACAAAGTACCGTTTCCCCTCGGTAAGACCGTTCAATTGCCACGATTGATGGGTTGAGCTGATGCAAAACTTGGGAGCCATACGGATTAAATGCCCGATGCTGTTTACGCACCGCCAGCATGTCTGCGTATCCGCCAAACACAAGCTGGCGTAATCCAGATTCTAACTCTTGCTCTAATTTTTCAAACTTCAATTTTTCCCGGTTGATGGTTCGATTGTGCCCCGTTTGTGCAACACCTTCTTGCCAATTTTCAGAGCCAAACAGGCTGTGGAAGTAAATGCCGGGAACACCTTGCAGCGACAGCATGACTGACTGAGACGCCAAAAACCGTTTTGCTTTTAGTTCGTCGCTTTCATTTTCACCCGGAACGCCTAAGCCGTTTAAATAGTTGATGTTTAGCTCGTAAGCGCTTTGTGATCCATCGCTATTATTTTTGTACGAAACCCGGCCGCCTAATGCCTCAACACGCTCAGCCATCTGCCGAATCTCTTTGTCCGGCAAGATGCCGCGCGCAGGCGTTACGCCAATGCCATCATGAGAAGCACAGAAATTGAAAAATGTTGTTTTGTCAGATGGCAGTTCCAATGATGCGGCCCAATCGGTAAGATATTGAGCGTTACCGGTATGGAAAGCATGAAGCAGAAGCGGTGGCAGAGAGAAGTTATAGACCATCTGGGCTTCGTTGTAGCCGTTGCCGAAGTAAGAAATATTCTCTTCATGCGGCACGTTGGTTTCTGTGACCAGAAGCACCTGTGGAGCAACTTCGTCCAAAACCGCCCGCATGAGCTGGATGATCGCGTGTGTCTGCGGCAGATGGAGACTGCGCGTCCCCGGTACCTTCCACATAAACCCGATGGCATCTAGGCGAATAAGCTCAGCACCATTCGCAACGTATTGCAGTAAAACCTCTAGAATTTCTAGCAACAAATCGGGTGATTCGTAATTTAGATCAATTTGATCTGCGCTAAAGGTGGTCCAGACGTGCTTAGTCCCCTCGGCCGTTTCGGCCGGGGTCAGCAATGGCAGAGTTCGCGGCCGGAATACGGCGCTTAAATCTGTATCAGGATCAACCGCTTTGAAATACCCGGTATAAGGCTGTTCCCCTTTTTTGAACTTTTGGAACCAGTCGCTGTGTTGTGAAATGTGGTTGATAACCGCATCAAACATCAGTCGGAAATTTTGACGCATGTCTGCCACATTGTTCCAGTCGCCCAGTGGGCGATCGATGGCTAAATAGTCGATCACCGAGAAGCCATCATCTGATGACCATGGGTAAAAGGGTAAGATGTGAACTGTGCTGATTGTGTCTGCGATGTGACTGGCTAGAAAATTGTTGAGGGTTTCTAGATGGGGTTGCCCATCTTTTTGAACCATATCCCCGTAAGTGATCAGAATTGAATCTTCGTGCGAAAGCCGGAAATTTGTGGGGTCACCTAGAAGCTGTTTGTAGGTAGAAATTAGCTCTGCAATCCGATCGTGAGTCTTCTCTGCAGAGCTTTTTTCATAAATCTCACTTAAAAAGCCCAATGTCATGGGAGTTTGATTTGGTTGTTCAACCATCATGTATTACTGCCTTGGCGACCGCCATGGATTACACAACAGTCACTACATAATCGAAAATTCGCCGTTTGATCCGTAGCTTGTTCAAACGATGTCCTAAATCTGTGATTTTGGGATGGGGCTTGTAAAGATAGTCAGCGTCTAACCGACCATTTTGTTCCAACTTTAGCTCATTGAGACAAATTGAAAGTAGAAACTCGTGGCGCTCACGATCATAAACATAAAGTTCGTGCTCTACTTTTAATTTTTCATCTCCGCTCACCTCTTCCAATCGCTGTTTTGTATCTGCGACTTTGGCTTCAAGCTCGTCAACTTGATCTTGCAATTGTCTCAAAACCGCTTTGTCCGGCAATCCTTGATTATCACCTATTGGTACTACAGGAGAGTTTAGCCATTGTGCCGTTACTGGTTCGTTTGGTGGTGTCGCAAAATCACCCATTGCTGTTTCGTCGATGAGTCCTGCTTGATCACCTGTCGCATGCCACACACGCGCTGTCAAGGTTGAGCCTTCAGGCCAAATGGCTGAAACTGGCTGGGGTAAGCTGAATAGCTCCCATGATGTGGATGCGTCATCTTTGCTGTTTTCGACTTGGGTAATGATTGGTGTTGCATGGAAGCTTGCTTCTAAGCTGTTGAAGCTGTCGTCAGATGGACTGATGCTCCCCACATAAACGCCCATTGTGTGTGTGATTTGCCGTTCACAGCGTGCGTCTGGGACATAGAAGAACGGCCCAGCGTCACCAATGCGGTTGGTCAAATTCCCTTCTGTCACCCATTCTACCGAGCGGCGCAAGCTGATGTTGATCGCACCATCTTCAAAGCTACGGTAAGAGCGAATGCCGCGAGAAAAGACAACGGCCGACTTTTCTTGCCCAACTCGGCCGACGAAGCCGTGCATGGGATAGGTGTTCATGATGTTGAGCTCACGTTGCCCCATCATGATTTTGCTTAATCCTTCATCCAATTCCCGGGGGAGAAGGTCCGTATCGTTGACCGGGCGCTTAACGCGGTCAAATGGCATTCCGGCCCAGATATCTCCTTCTGGACCATGTTCCATTTTCATTTCGACGTGGAAGTTTGTTCCGCGAGAATCAAGATCAACCTTGACGCCCACGATGGGTGATGGATCGAAGGTAAATTGGACCGTAGCTGTTACATGCCCATCTTCAAGTTCAAGACGGCCGTCGTAGGTTAGCTCTGCATAGTCAGTTGCTTGTGCGCCAAGCTTTAGCGGGCCAGACGGCTCGATTTTGCCGATGATAGCTAACGTCTCGTCTGAATAAGTGTCGCCAGCTTCTTTTGAAACAATAATCTCACCGAAACTCACACCATCAATGGTCAAAACACCTTCGGCCGAAACATCTGCTTTGTAATGCTCGTTTTCCCAGCTAAATCTATCTGTTTGGACATTTGCATCTTCAACAGATTCACCGCTTGGCAATGGAGCAATGCCAAACCCGTTTGAATCAATGTGAACCAATTCATTGTCCATTTTGATCCATTTTTGATATGGAACTGGTGTTGTGTTGACCGCATATTTCCCAGAGCGAAGGCCACTTAGAGCCAAAGGAAGCTGTGCCTCAATTTCGGCCGACATTTCGCCGAAAATCTTGCGAGAGCTGAACTCCATCTTTTCATGAACTTGGTCGATGCTCACACCGCAGGTAACATCGTGAACTGCATTTTGCAAGATGATTTTGGTCCAAGCATCAAATTTTTCGGCCGGCCAAGATCCGCCTTTTAAGGCGCTCATCGCACACAAGGGTTCAACAATCTTGTAGAGCATCTGCTCACATTCATGACCAAGTATTTTTGAATATGCTCGGCTAGAAAACGTTCCCGGGAATGTTGCACCAAACTTGCCAGAATTTAGCTCACCCGTAATCTGCGGCAGACTCCCATTCAGTTTTTGGCGCATCGTTTTTGCATAACTGATCGGAGAGGCTTCAACGATTGAAAGGCATTCTGGGGTTTGGTTGCGATCTGCAAGCCAACGAACAGGGTCTTCCGGATCATCTTCCAAATCATAGCCATCAAATAAGGGAACATCTGGCGTTGGATAGTATGGGGCTAAGCGATCTGTTTCTTTTTGCACGCGCGTTTCAGCGATGGTGGGGGCATGGGTAATGCCGTACAAGTTTCGATAACCACCGAACAAATCGATGCCGAAAAGTTTGTGACCGTTTTTCCCGTGCCACTCAAAGTATGGCTCTAGCTTTGGCATACCGCGCCAAACATAAACGGTGTCAATCCCATTTTTTTGATGGATTTGTGGTGATTGAGAAAGGTGACCAAATGTATCAACCATCCACCCTACATTGGTTGATCCACCCATCTGTTTTGTAATGTCTAGCCCGATCTGCAAATTACGCATCAAGCTTTCGTCGCAAGTTAGTTGCCAGTCAGGTTGGCAATAATACGGACCAATTAGTAAGTTGCCGTTTGATACAAGTTTGCGGACTTTATCTTCATAATCTGGCCGAATCTCTAAAAGGTCTTCGACTATGAGCGTCTGACCATCTAATAAATAACGAAAATTTGGGTTTTTGCTCACTATTTCATCCAAACGGTCGATGAGGCCCGGAATCCATTCGGTTGTATATATTGATGTGAGGAACCATTCACGGTCCCAGTGGGTGTGATTGATAATATGTACGGTTGTGTCAGACATGAGTTTTGCTTTTGGTTGTAACTTTACAGGCACACTGGCACAGTGATTGCCTGAACGATGTTCGAGGCTTGTCAAGTTACATGATGTTGAGAATTGAAAAAGGATCAGATGACGATAACTCGCGCGACATCTGATCCTGTTAATGGTTGTATGTTAGCTTGGGTAGATTACTTTTTGGCTTTCACGATCAATCCAACGGATCTTGTCAGAGGGGAATCGGAGCCAAACGTCATCATCCGCCCGAACCGCAAGGTCAGGATGGGTCGATACCTTAACAGTATCATCCCCGATCTTGATTGTGAGCAGGTTCTGGGCACCCAATGGTTCTACTACTAGGACTTTTACCCTAAGCGCGTCATCGGCCGGTTGGTTGAGTGTTTCCATATTTTCAGCGCGGATTCCCATCGTCATGGTATCGCCTTCGTATTTATCGAGCAATTTTGCCATAACCGGGTGTGGCGCAAATTTGAAATCACCAACTTGAGCCGCAACTGACCCATTATCCTTCACAATCTGCGAAGAGAAAAAGTTCATGGGTGGATTCCCGATGAAGCTGCCTACAAAGAAGTTCTCCGGCATGTCATATACCTTGGTTGGTACATCACACTGCTGGATGACACCACTTTGCATCACCGCAATTCGGTCACCCATGCTCAACGCTTCGATTTGATCATGCGTCACATAGATCGTTGTTGCTTTGATGTTGGACAAAAGGCGTTTGAGCTCTGCGCGCATTTCTAAACGCAAAAGCGCGTCTAAATTGGATAGCGGTTCGTCCATAAGGATAACTTCTGCCTGCATGGCGATACCACGAGCGAGTGCTACACGTTGCCGCTGGCCACCCGACATCTTGTTGGGAAACCGGTCGAGCAGGTTTTCGATATGCAGGAGCTCGGCCGCTTCGCGTACGCGTCGATCAGTCTCCTTTGCATCAACCCCGGTCATTTTTAAGCCAAAGGCGATGTTGTCATACACTTTCATGTGTGGAAAGATCGCATAACTTTGAAAGACCATCGAGATCTGGCGCTCACGAGGGGGGAGGTAGGTGACATCCCGGCCGCCGATGGTGATTACACCTGAGTCAGGCATACCAAGCCCGGCAATCGCCCGAAGCAATGTTGTTTTGCCACAGCCGCTGGGGCCCAATAGCACCACAAATTCTTGGTCAGCAATCGTTAAGCTGACATTGTCAACGGCGGTGAAATCGCCGAATGTTTTTACTAGGTTTTGTACTTTTATTTCAGCCATGATTTTTTTTGGCTTTTAGCTATTGGCTATTAGCTTTTGGCGTTTCGCAATAATGAGGAAAGAGGCTAAAAGCTAACAGCTGACGGCTAAAAGCTATTTACTAACCTGCCCCCACATGTTGAACAGATAGTTGCGGATGAAGAACATAAATAGAAGCGATGGAATGAGAAGGAAAAAGCCCCCTGCAAACTGATACGCTTCAGACGAATTGCTCAAGGCAAACAGGACCTGCGCCGGAAGTGTCCGATTTTGAATCGTCAAAATACTGGCCGCAAATACCTCGTTCCACGACATCACAAAGGTGAATAGCCCCGACGCCGCGATTCCGGGTAGAACCAGCGGTAACACGACGTGTCGGAATGCTTGGAACGGCGTACAGCCAAAGACTTGGGCCGCCTCCTCTAGTTCATACGGAATACTGGCAAATACACTACCGATAACCAGTACGGTTGTTGGCAGGGCCAGAGCCGTATGCATCAGTGACAAACTGTAAATGCTGTCAAAGAATCCGAGCTGAATGAACATAACGGCCAATGGAATCGACAGAACAACGATCGGGAAAGCGCGCACGGCCAAAATCGACAGACGAAAGAAATTGCGGCCGGGGAAAATATACCGGCTGATCGCGTATCCTGCCGGGGCCGCAATCAGTGTGCTAAGCACCAGCGTGATCACCGCGACAAGTACCGAGTTGATCAACCCCGGGACAATCCCATCCGAATTCAAGAAGAAAGTCATCGTCTCGGTTGAGAAGGGGATAAAAGGGAGAAACCCTTTAGGGTAAGACCGAACCGTCTCTTGCGTTGTGAACGCCATCGAGAAGATGAAGAAGATCGGGACGATAATCCACAAGCAGATAACACCCGCCAGTGCGTAGGTTAATCCTCGCCGGATTTTCTGCTGGCGAATCGCTTTTTTGTGTACCGCCAGCACTTCTGGCGAAACTTGGGGTGTGTTTGGGTCTATAGTCGTCATGCTGCTACCTCCTCTTGGGTTCGAACTGCACGTAGATAAATAACAGACGTAAACATCGACAGAATTAAAATGAAGAAGGCGTATGCCGCCGCTACGTTTGTATTCCGAAGCTCAAAGTACTGCCTGTAGGATTCATTTGCCAAAACTGTGACCACGTCACCACCAGACAGAGCGATGACAACCGCAAAGACTTGGAAGGCCAAGATGGTGCGTAGAATCAGGGCAACCTGCAAACTAGGACGGAGTAGGGGCAAGATTACGTAGCGTAAACGTTGCCACAAGTTGGCCCCAAATACTTCGGCCGCTTCTAAAACTTCGTTTGAGATGGCTTGTAGACCAGAAACGACGATCACCATCACAATCGAGGTTGCCCGCCACACCTCAGCCAGCCAAATCGCGACTAAAATCCAGTTTCGCGAGTCGGCCGTTAGCCACGCGGAGGGGGTATCTATCGCCCCCACCGTCTGCAAGAAACTATTCAGGAGCCCGTTCTGTGTAAAAATAGCAAACCACAGGATACCCACCGCAAGGTCAGAGACCCCTAGTGGAATCGCAAAAATGTAAAGGATAAAGCTGTTAAACCGAAGCTGTGCTTGAATAACGAGGGCCATCACAATAGCCAGCACAAACTGTGTCGGAATAATAATCAGCATCAAAATGGCGGTGCTGCGGACTGCTGGCCAGAAGAAACGGTCGTTAACCATTTTTTCAATAAATTCAGTTGTGAATTCGCCCGTATTGCCTCGATCAACCCGGCCAGTGACTTCATCTTCAAAAATTTGAATGAAGCGAGATGGGGCCCAGCCTTCAACCGCTTGCCCTTCATGTTCACCACTCACCAAGAACCAAACCTCAAGTGTGGCTAGGTCTTGGATCTGAACCTCAGTACGAGCTTCAAGTTGACCAACAACCTCACTTTTTTCGTTTGGCTCGGAAAATACGCTTGTTAATGGATCAGCGTTACTACCCAAGCGTCTGCGTACAGTTCCCATGATCGGAGTGCCATCTTCAGCCTCTTCGCGAACACGAATGCGACTTTCTGATGCCCAACCATCGACCTGGTTCCCATCCACATCTGGTGCTTCGATGCGGAACCATACTTCCGTTAGTAAGTTCCCTTCTTCCAATTCCTCTTCGGGTACAAGATTTCCCTGTCGGCCGAGGATGTCAATAGAAGCCGACTGTGCGATTAAGTCGGCCGTTGGCGCATCAAGGTCAGCTTCTTCAAGAAGCGCCAAGTTTGCCTCATCATCATAGATTGCCAATATCAACCCTTGCACCATGGGATAGGCGAAGAAAAAGATGAGGTATAGGAATGTTGGCAAGATTAATAGGTAGGGTATCCAATTTCTTTTGCTTGACACGAGAATTTTCCCCGGTAAATTGCCAGCATCAGGTAGGGTTACAGAAGGGTGTGTGCTTTTACACACCCTTCTGTAGACCATCCGGAACGACGGTTAACTT
Organism: Chloroflexota bacterium; assembly: GCA_020631655.1. Taxonomy (GTDB): domain Bacteria; phylum Chloroflexota; class Anaerolineae; order Promineifilales; family Promineifilaceae; genus WTJY01. The sequence goes on from JAHDGV010000001.1 coordinate 30,722, forward strand.
CCCCTAAAGGAATTCAACTTGTCCCAACTGCTAAATCGTTCCTTCAAAACAGGAGAGAAAACTTGTTGACGGGACAGTCATTTTCTCTCCTGTCCTTATTGCTGATATACCGAACTATGGGTTCACGACACAAGGTCCGTCGCCGGCTGGGTCAGGTGCCCAACAAGGAGCGCCGGTTTCGTTCATCAAGGCTTGCAGGTTTTCACCCTCTTCCTCAAGAACGGTTGCAATGTCCTCTCCCTCTAATACGATGCGGTCAAACGCGTTGCGGAAGATCTGGTTGATCTCACCACCGCGGTCACCCAAACCAACTGGTAAGAGTGCTGGAAGCGCATTTGGCGAAGTTGCTTGTAGGTTTACTGCGCCAGCTTCGATTGCTACACCTTCTGAAAGTGCTGATACATCAACACCGTCTACGATTGGGAAGAAGCCTAGCTCGCGCAAAACTTCACCTTGAACATCTGGACGGGTGAGGTATTCGATCATCGCCGCGCCACCTTCTGGGTCTGGCGCGTCAGCTGGGATACCCAAACCAACGATAACTGGCATAAAGCCTGCACCTTCTGGTCCTGCTGGAGCAGGGAAGGCTACAAATTGATCTGGATCAGTGTTGAATGCGTCGATCAAACGTGCTGTGTGGTCGAACGCAACCCAAACGTCACCAGAGATCAATGGCTCTTGCATGAAGTCATAGTTGATTGATTCTGGGTGGATGTTTGGCCACATTACGTCACGTGCCCAAACCATCATCTCTTCAGCTGAATCGCTGCGGAACTCGCTCACCATACCACCGGTGAATGATGGCCATAGGTATCCTTCGAGGAAGCGGTGGAATAGACCAGCATGTGGCAATCCGCATTTTGGCTCTCCGGCCGCTTCAGTGATGTTTGCACACCACTCGCCGTATTGAACCCAAGTCAATGAGTTCACGTCAGCGCCGTCTGGCAAGTATTGCAACGCATCTTTGTTGGCTGCGAAGATATAGGTCGCTTGCATCCATGGAACGTAAGCCAAGAAGTCATCTGAACCGAGTAAGCCGGTATCGATATAAGCCTCAGCCAACTCACGAGAGTCGAGGAGGTCTTCTGCTACGTCGATCATGTTTGCCATTGAACCTTCACGCACCAATGGTGGGAAGTTTCCGTGTAGCGTACCAACTACGTCGATTGCGCCTGCGCCAGCTTGGATTTGATCCAACAATGGACCATCGTCAGCTACAACAAAGTCGAATCCGCCTTTGCTTAGAATTGAGCGGAATTTCTCTTGCTCTTCAACAGGGCCGAACTGGGTGCTGACGAATACGGTGCTAGCCATCTCCATCATTTCACCACTGTCCATCATCATTGCGCTTTCGCCAGCTGGGTTAACTTGACATGGTCCGTCGCCAGCAGGGTCTGGAGCCCAGCAAGGTGCGCCGGTCTCGTTCATCAATGCTTGTAGGGCATCACCCTCTTCGTTCAATACGGTAGCAACATCCTCGCCTTCCAAAACAACCCGGTCAAACGCATTGCGGAAGATTTGGTTGATTTCGCCACCGCGATCACCCAAGCCAACAGGTAGTAGGGCTGGTAGGGCGTTTGGTGAAGTAGCCTGTTTGTTAACAGCGCCAGCTTCGATTGCAACTCCTTCTGAGAGTGAAGATACATCAACTCCGTCTACAACTGGGAAGAATCCAAGCTCTTTCAAGACTGCACCTTGTACGTCAGGGCGGGTCAAGAACTCGATCATGTCGGCCGCACCTTCTGGGTTTGGCGCGTCAGCTGGGATACCCAAACCAACGATTACAGGCATGAAGCCAGCGCCGGCCGCTCCAGCAGGAGCTGGGAAGGCAACGAAGCCATCTGGATCAGAGTTAAATGCATCGATCAAACGAGCAGTGTGGTCAAACGCAACCCATACATCGCCAGATTGTAGTGGCTCTTGCATGAAGTCGTAGTTGATTGACTCAGGATTCATGGTTGGCCATAACACGTCACGTGCCCAAACCAACATCTCTTCAGCTTCTGCGCTACGGAAATTGCTAACCATACCGCCGGTGAATGATGGGAACATGTATCCTTCTAGGAAGCGATGGAACAGACCCGCATGTGGAAGTCCACATTTTTGCTCGCCGGTGCCGTCAAGAATGTTCTGACACCAAACTGCATATTGTTCCCAAGTCAAGCTATCAACGTCTGCGCCTGCTGGTAGATACTCAAGAGCTTCTACGTTAGCCGCGAAGATGTAAGTTGCTTGCATCCAAGGAACATAAGCTAGGAAGTCTTCGGTTCCTAGTAAACCGGTATCGATGTACGCTTCAGCCAACTCGCGCGAGTCGAGTAGGTCTTCAGCAACGTCGATCATGTTCATCATCGTGTTTTCACGAGTCAAAGGAGGGAAGTTTCCGTGTAGCGTACCGACCAAGTCGATGGTTCCTGATCCAGCGTTGATTTGGTCCAAAAGTGGTCCATCATCAGCTACTAGGAAGTCAAATCCACCTTCTTCAAGGATTGCACGGAATTTTTCTTGCTCTTCAACTGGGCCGAACTGGGTGCTAACGAAGGTTACGTCACCATCCATCATGTCGCCGCCCATGTCTCCCATTGCCATAGCGCCGCCTTCAGCAACTTGACAAGGGCCGTCGCCAGCAGGGTCTGGAGCCCAGCAAGGAGCGCCGGTTTCGTTCATCAAAGCTTGTAGCGAGTCACCTTCTTCGTTAAGAACGGTCTCGATGTCTTCGCCTTCAAGTACGATGCGGTCGAATGCATTGCGGAAGATCTGGTTGATTTCACCACCGCGATCACCCAATCCAACAGGTAGAAGGGCTGGTAGTGCGTCAGGAGCGGTAGCTTGTTTGTTTACAGCGGCCGCTTCGATTGCAACACCTTCTGATAGAGCAGAAACGTCTACACCATCAACAACTGGGAAGAAACCAAGTTCTTTCAAGACTGCGCCTTGAACATCAGGGCGGGTTAAGAACTCGATAAGTTCAGCACCAGCTTCTACGTGAGCAGAATCAGCAGGGATACCCAAACCAACGATGACAGGCATGAAACCACGGCCGGCAGGACCAGCAGGAGCTGGGAACGCTACGAAGCCATCTGGATCAGAGTTGAACGCTTCGATCAAACGTGCGGTGTGGTCGAAAGCAACCCATACGTCGCCAGATTGGAGTGGTTCTTGCATGAAGTCGTAGTTGATTGATTCTGGATGGATGTTTGGCCACAGTTCGTCGCGTGCCCATTCCATCATTGCGGCTGCTTCTGAGCTACGGAAGTTGCTCACCATACCACCGGTCCAAGATGGGAACATGTACCCTTCTAGGAAACGATGGAATAGACCCGCATGTGGCAGACCACACTTTGGCTCTCCGGCCGCTTCAGTGATGTTGGCACACCATTCACCAACTTGTTCCCAGGTTAGGGCGTCAACGTCTGCGCCATCTGGTAAGTATTGGAGTGCTTCTGTGTTAGCGGCGAAAATATAGGTCGCTTGCATCCAAGGGATGTAATGCAAGAAGTCATCGGTGCCGAGCAAGCCGGTATCGATGTACGCTTGAGCCAAGTCGCGATCGCCTGACAAATCATCAGCGATGTCGGCCATGTTCATCATGGCACCTTCACGCGCCAATGGAGGGAATGAGCCGTGTAGTGCACCAAATACATCGATGCCACCACTGCCTGCCAAGATTTGGTCAAGGGTTGGCCCTTCTTCACCAGCGGTAAAGTCAAAACCACCTTCTGCCAAAATGGCACGGAACGCTTCTTGTTCCTCTACGGGGCCGAATTGAGTTGAGACGAATACGGCAGCGCCGTCCATGTCGTCCATCATCTCTTCTTCAGCCATTTCTTCTTCATCTGCCATCTCCTCTTCTTCCATCTCTGGTTCCTCAGCGGGTTCCTCGACGGCAGGTTCAGCAGGTGCTTCTGGCTCTGCTGGCTCGCCACCACAGGCGGCCAGTACCAAAAGTAGAGCTAGTAGCATTGCAAACATTTTCCAAAAATATTTCATGTTCTTCTCCTTAAAATTTGAATAACTAGGTGAAATAGTTTCTCATGAGAACGTTAAATCAAACCGGTTTGCCGGTTGAATTGCGTACAACAAGAGTGGGTTTCAATACAATCTGAGATTGTTCTATTGACTCGTTTTTGATTTGCTGGATCAAATTCTGGGCGACCAGTGTCCCCATTTTGTGAGCGGGCTGATGCAGTGTGGTCAGCCCCGGCGTTGACATTTCGGCTAAAACAATGTCGTCAAAACCGGTAATGCTCACATTTTTGCCAACAACAAGACCGCGCTCTTGGGCGGCCTGAATAGCACCAATTGCCAAAAGGTCGTTTAGGGCAACAATGGCGGTAGGTGGATTGGGTAGATCAAGCAAGCGGAGGGCTGCTTCGCGCCCTGAACGTTGCCGGTAATTTGTAACAACTAAATTTTCATCGCTAAAAGGGAGGTTGTTCTTTTCTAGTCCATTCATGAAGCCTTTTACGCGTGAAAAGGATTTTGTGAATAGAAGTGGCTCCGCAATACACCCAAGATTGGTGTGTCCTAACTCCACGAGGTGATCAACGATCTGTTCGATCCCCCATGTACCATCTTCGTCGACGAAGTGAAAATCATTGTCACTTTCCATTCGGCCGAACGAGACAAAGGGAAAGTCGTTTTCGCGTAAAAGCTCTATTCGCTTATCTTCACGATGGGTACGCACAATGATAAAGCCATCTACTCGCTGACTTTTAATATGCTCCATGTAAACATCAAGCTCATCTTCCTCACTCGCGGCCGATATGCTCAAATCCATCCCTGCGGCTGACGTTTTTTCGATGATGCCAGAAAGAAGCAGGCCGAAGAACGGGTCTGAGAACCGTAGATTTTCTGCGCCGGGTAAGATTAACCCAACAGCATCAGCTTTTTGACTTTGGAGCTTACGGGCAAAGTTGTTAGGCACATACCCCATCTCTTTGGCTACCGCTTGAACGTAATCCCTCGTTTTTGGGCTGATGTCATCAAATCCCGCCAGGGCGCGAGAAACTGTAGGGACAGATTTACCAACTTTATCAGCTATATGTTTGAGTGTTACAGCCATATTAAGCGATAGTTTGAATCATGGGTCCAGAACAAAATGGGGGAGAATTCTGGAATTCAGTAAAGGGGATTTTCACCAAGTTTCTAAAACGTTTTAGAAATTTTAAGTGAAAATCGATACGTTAGATTTCGGGACTATAATCTAAAACGTTTTAGAAGTCAAAAATTGGTTCTTTGTTTTTCCGGCTTATCTTTGACTGTAGGCAAAATTAGGTCTTAAAATCGCGTTTAAGCTGGCTGTAAGGGGCTCAGAGCTAATAACAGGAAGATTTTTATGCTGAAAGCTGAATGATCGAAATCAAGAGGCTTTGCCAAAGTAGTCTTTGGCCGCAATCGTCCACAACTGTGGATTTGAAGCGATAGATGGCTCAATCACTTTAAGTGACAGTAGCTCGGGAGAGTGGTCGGCATGCAAAACGCGCATCACTCGGCCGCAAATACGCATGACCCGCTCAAGCCCAAATTTTTGAGCCCCCGCATGGATCAAAGCCTGCTCAAACGGCCAAACAGTGTCAGCATGATAGCTCCGCTTCATACGGTGTCCGTCTTCTGGGGTCATGAGCAAATAACCTATTTGTGACTCAAGTTGCTCAGAAGCTAGCACAATCGATTCAATTTGATCGGCCGTTAGATCACCCGGCTCAAGGTAAAACAGTGCGTGTAATGCATCTGAGCTGATTGCACGGATCGGTCCAAGGGTATCGATGGCGGTGAATAGGGTCCCCGTTTGTTCATCAAACAGATGTGAAATAGCACCAGCCATTTTGTCCGCAAGCGCCTCAAAATGATCTGATCCGAGTATCTTTGCGGCTGCCCGCATCCCTGCCAAATTTTGGATGTGGGCAAGTGAGAACACGGCCGGATACAGCGGCTCACCATCCGGCCGATCTAAAATGACAGAATCTTTCCAATAGGTCACCCGAAGCGCAAACGCTTTTGCCCCACAAAAGTGTGGGCTTTCTTCAAACAGGTTTTCGTCGTTTAGGTGGGATTCAATGTATTCAGCAGCTTTTTGAAGCGCTTTTTTATAGTCGTTTAAAAATGGGTGGGTGGGTTCTTGATTGTAAAGTCGCTCAGCTCCAATCAAAAAAAATGCGGCCGAGTCACAGGCGTTATAAGTTGTCAGCCGTTCTCGAATCGGAAAACCAGGCCACTCGTGATGAATTTTGCCCGGTTCTTCGCCAGATGCTGGGTCAAACTTAGTCCCCTGATGAAGGGTACAAAACCGCAGTTGTTGATCCAACATGCCGAGATCGTTAGCTAAAATGGCTGAAATGATCCCATCACGCGTAAAGTTGCGTGGGAATCGAGGTAGCCCAGCATTGTAGACGTCTAATCCATCACGATTTTGGAGCAGGGTGCTAAAGCCGGTCATTTTGTAACCGTCTATTTATTCTCTTCGGCCGTTTTAAGTAGCAAAGGAACAACCGATTTGCCGTTTAGTGTGGGGCCTGAAGTGTGTAGATGGCATCGAACAGTTCCACCCGCTAAAACAGGGGTTGGTCCGGGCATCTCATCGTGACAGATGTCCATGACAAGGGCGCATCGGTTGGTGAATGGGCATCCTTTTGGCAGATTGGTAGGGCTGGGTGGCTCTGCATCAATCTGGTAAACCCGACGCACACTGGCACGTCGTTTCTGCCGTTCTGGATCAGGGATAGGCTCGGCCGCCAAAAGCATGGCGGTGTAAGGGTGGGCCGTCTCTTCATAAACCCGTTCAGAAGGGCCGGACTCAACCAGATAGCCAAGATACAAAACACCGATGTCATGGCTGATGTGTTTTACAACGGCCAAGTCATGCGCAATAAACAGGTAGGCCACTCCGGTTTTTTCTTGAATTTCTTCGAGCAGATTGATGACTTGGCTTTGAATCGAGACGTCAAGAGCACTGGTAGCCTCATCGCAAATAATCATTTCTGGCTCAACAGAAAGTGCTCGGGCAATTGCAACACGTTGCCGTTGACCACCTGAGAGCTCATATGGGAAACGTTCAAGGAAGTGACGGCCCAAACCGACTTGCTCAAGCAGGTCACCTACAATTTTATCCCGCTCAGCACCGGCCTTAATGCCGCGATGTTCAGTAATTAGCTCTCCGACAATTTCGCCAACAATGTGGCTTGGGTTTAATGATGAGTATGGGTCTTGGAATACGACTTGAACTTGTTTGCGATAGTTTTTGATTTCAGAATCATTGAATTGGGTGACATCATCACCGCTGACAATGATTCTGCCATCCTTTGTATCGAGCAGGCGCAAAATGGCGCGAGCCACAGTTGACTTGCCTGAGCCTGATTCACCAACCAAGCCAAAGGTTCGGCCGGGTTTGATGTCAAAATTGATCCCGTTTACAGCTCGCACAGGTGGTTTGGCCGGTCTAAAGAGCTGGCTTCGCCCTTGAAAATGGACGTGCAAATCTTCGATTTTTAAATAGGGTTCTTTTTCTTTTATAGTCATATTCGATTCCTCCACCCAAAATAGTTCCTAATAAGTTTGCCAGAACTTTTTTAAATGCGCCAGCTTAACCGGTTTAGTAATTGGTTTTGCTGCTCGTTTTTCGCTAACAAACAAAAAAGCACCTGTGATTCGATCACAGGTGCTTTTTTAAATTTAGGTTGTTCGCTTGCTTTATTCTGGTGCGATGATCGGTTGTCTTTCGAGAGTTGAATCAATTAGAGATACCCCTTCAAACAAAGAACCTTTCTCGAACCATGATTTGGGAGCCGCTTGCCCCCACAAGGTCTGCCGTTTTGGATCTTGCAGATCCCACAGGCGTGGCGGCAGGTCTGGGTCAACGGTCAAATAATCGGCCGCAAACAACTCTGTTCGATGCCCATCGCGATCACGAATGTACAAGAAGAACGCATTTGAGATGCCGTGTCGGCCGGGGCCGCGCTCAAACGCATCAATGTGGCCGGATGTCGCCAGAAGGTCGCAAAAGTTCAGAATATCAGTTACCGATGGGTTCCAGATGCCGATGTGGTGGAGCCGTGGGCCGGTTCCGTTGGTAAAGGCGACGTCGTGAACCCCACCTTTGCGATGCATCCAAGCGGCCCAAATGTTGCTGTTATCTTGGTTGATGTCCTCAACCGTTGCCTCGGTCACTTGGAATCCTAGTTCGCCTGCATAAAAAGCGGTAGCCGCGTTTACATCGTTGTGGAATAAATTCACATGGTCGATCCGCTGAATCCGACTACCGTGGTGGAGCGGGAAATCTTGCAGAATGTCACGCACAAAGTCCATTTGATAGTAAAACTCAAGTGGAACGCCAAACGGATCGGTTGTGTGCAACGTGCGCCCTTGAGCGACTTTTTCGACCCACATGGTGGGTGATCCTTTGCTCGTGAAAAACGCCTGCGCTTTGTCCAAATCCTCTTCTGAACGGACTTTAAAGCCAATCCGCTTGACGATTGGTTCATCAACTTTGGTCAGAATCAGCGAGTGGTGATTCCGTTCTTCCATGCCGCGCAGGTAGAGTGTATCGGCCGTTTCGTCTTCAATGTGATATCCGATGATGTCGGCGTAGTATTCTCGCGAATAGGCCAAGTCTGTGACGCCAAGTTCAACGTGGCTGACGCGCACAATATCAAATGGAGGGGTTAGGGTTTGTTTTAAATTACTCATCTGCTTAGCTTGCCCCCAATTTGCTGATCGCATGGTCGCCTAAAGCGATGCTGATATTTTTTGTTTCCATGTAAAACTCAAAGCTGTAATCGCCACCATCTCGGCCGATACCGGATGATTTCACACCACCAAACGGTGCTGGCAGATGCCGTACGTTCTGGCTGTTCACCCAGACCATTCCGGCCTCAACTTTGTGTGCCATGTTTAAAGCGCGGGTCACATCTTTGGTCCAAATATAAGCGGTTAGCCCGTATTTGACGCTGTTGGCGATTTCGAGCGCCTGATCATCATCATCAAACGAGATGGCGGTTAAATAGGGTCCAAAAATCTCTTCTTGGGCGATACGCATGTCGGCCGTGGCGTTTTTAACAAAGGTCGGATTGATGTAGTTGCCAGCTTCAAGCCCGGCCGGTTGCCCGCCACCGCTAGTTTTCGTAGCGCCTTCTTCTGTAGCTAGATCGACATAGCTTTGAACTTTGTTCAAGTGGCCAGAATCGATGAGCGGCCCAACTTCTGTTGCTGGGTCAAGCGGATTGCCCACTTTGATTTGTTTGACCCGCTCGGCCAGTTTTTCGGTAAATTCTTCATAGACTGGGGCTTCAACCAGCAGTCGGCTTGATGAGGTGCATCGTTCCCCATTCAGGCTGTATTTCATGAAGATGGCGGCGTCTAAGGCGCGCTCAAGATCCGCATCGGCAAACACAATCACTGGATTTTTGCCGCCCAGTTCAAAGTGAACCCGCTTAAGCGTGAGTGCACCTTGCTGCATGATGAGCGACCCGGTATATGACTCACCTACAAAGGCGATCGCTTTGATGTGATGGTGTTCGGTTAAGGCTTTTCCGGCCGTTTCGCCAAACCCGTTGACCAAATTGAGAACACCGGGTGGTAAGCCAGCCTCATGACCAAGTTCGGTCAGGATTTGAGCCGTTACCGGCGAGAGTTCGGCCGGTTTATGGACCACCGTACAGCCGCAGGCCAGTGCTGGAGCGATCTTCCAGGTGCTGAGCATAAACGGGGTGTTCCACGGGGTGATGACACCCACAGGTCCAATCGGGGTTCGGATGGTGTAGTTCAAATGCTCTTTGGTTGGGAGCGATTGCCCATCCTGTGCACCGACCGCTTGATCTGCAAAATAGCGAAAGTTGGCCGCACCGCGCAATGCGGCTTTGGCCATAAACCGAATCGGTTGGCCGGTGTCTAGTGATTCAAGCAGGGAGATACGCTCAGCATTTTCTTCGATGAGCTCCGCATACCGGTAGAGAATGTCGCGCCGTTTTTTCCCATCCATTGCGGCCCAAGCTGGGAAAGCGTCCCAAGCGGCCTGCGCGGCCCGGTCGATGTCGGTCGCATCCCCCTCAGCAACGTGGCAAATTTCTGAATTGTCGATGGGGGAGCTTGTTGTAAATGTCCGGCCGGTTGACCCATCAACTCGCTCACCATTGATAATATTTTTGACACCACGCTCGGCTACAACCGCTCGGTAGTCGGCCGTAAGGGCCAGATTTTCTTCAAATGTCTTTTTTGTCGCCATTGAATTGATTCCTTTCGTTTAATTTCTCAGCTTGAAAGCCCCCATCACCCGAACAAAAACACAGTTCGAATCTGTAGATTACAATAGCCGATTATACTCAGACAATTTGTCTGTGAGCGAATGGAGTTTATCTGTAAGCGTGGAGGGCTTGGCTGCGGTAGGCTGAGGGTGTGCTTCCTGTAAATTGTTTAAACAGGCGGCTGAAATGGGCTCCGTTACGAAATCCCCATGAGAGGGCGATGTCTTGAATCGGCCGGTTAGCAAGCCGGGGATCTTCTAGATCTTTTTGACAACGTTCCAGCCGCATCTGCCAGATGGTTTGGTTGACCGTGGTGTCTTCGTTGGCAAACAATTGTTGGATGTATCGTTTTGACAGAAACAGATGGCTGGCCAGCATGTCGGCCGAGAGGTCAGGATTATGCAGGTGGCTGGCGATAAACTGACGCAGTTGGACCATTCTGTGGCTGGCTGAGAGGGGGACAACCGATTGGTCAGGATCAGGATTTGAATTGGCCAACCCCAGCATCAGCAAATCAAACATCATCTGCACCGTGTGGGTTTGTGATTCTGCATTGATTTCTTCGCTCTCCTGCAAAGCACCCTCGATGAATTGGAACAGCAAGCGACCCATCCCGCTGTTGCTGTGCATGGGCTGGGCTAAAAACAGATCGATTGTAGGTAGCCGGTTGAGCAGTTGACTGCGCGGAACAACAAAAAGCAGTTGGCGATAGTCGCTGTGTAACTGCATTTCGTACGGCCGGGTATTGTCGTAAATGGTCCACATGCCCGGTTTTAGCTCGGCCGTACGCCCGCTTTGAGAAACGCTTGCATCCCCTTTTAGTTGGAAATTGATTTTGTAGAAATCTTCTTCAGGATCTTGAATATACTTTTCCGGCCGGATCACTTTTAGCTGGGACGAAGAGACTTCTGCAATCGTGGCCGACGACATGTGGCTGTAGGCGATTTTGCCAGAAAACGGTCCAAACTGATCGGGGATGGTGTTGAGGCGGCCGAACACACTGGAAACAAGGTAGTTCCAGTAGGACGGCCGCTCATTTTTTTTGATTTGATCCGTTGATAAAACCTTTGGCATTTTAGCTATTCTTCACCGTGCTTGCCCGCATCCCAGCCGATTGGGCCAATGGCACGCTCCGCGACTTTAGCGGGTGGCGTTTCCAATGAGGTCGCCATTGTATCATTCCAGCGATTCAAATATCCAAAGAGGGAGATTGAGGCCACAATTTCAACAATTTCAGACTCTGTGAAATGTTTTTTCACTTCGTCAAAATGCTCCTCCGTCACCGCGTTGGGCACCAAGGCTCCATGATACGCTAAGCGCAGAGCCGCTCGTTCTGCGTCACTAAAAATCGGACTAGTTTCGTACTCCCAAACAGCCTGAATCTTCTCGTCTGATGCGCCATAAACGGCCGACAAATTGGTCATGTGTGACTGGCAATATTTACAACCAGTGACGGCCGATGTGATTAGGCTGATCAACATCTTTAACTCTTCGGGCACCGTGCCTTCATACAAAATCGCTTGGTTTAATTGCATAAATGCATCTGCGATGGCGGGGCGACGCCCCATGGTCAAAATAGAATTGGGTAAAAAGCCTCGGATACGATCATAGCGCTCAAATAGCTCTTCGTACTGTGGTAATTCTTCGCGGGGCAAGGGGTCTAAGTGGGGCATAAATTTATTCTCCTCTGAATTGGTCAAAACCGGTTTGGATCGTCATAATCATCCGACTGTTAATGAAAAAAGATTTTTTCGCAGTTGCGCTGATCTGTCAACCATGTTGATGCAACAACAAGCAAAATTAAAAACCCTTCTTAGCTACCCAACACAAATTTAAGGACGGGGTAAGTTATTGTTTAAGCCGCGGATTTTACAGATAAAAACGGATAATTAGTTGTATATCCGCGTAGCATCCGCAAAAAATCTGCGGCTAAAAATTAGTGTCAGGTAATTAGAGGCCTTTAAAAAAGATAACCATGAGTTTAGAGAATAAAATAATTGTAGCCACCGGAGTTTCATCTGGGATTGGGGCTGAAACCGCAAAATTGTTGAAGGAACGCGGAGCAACGGTAATAGGGCTAGATCTGAATGAGACGGCCGAAAATGTTAATCAATTTATCCAAATTGATCTATCAAACGAAGACTCGATTCAAAAAGCCTGCGAGCAAATTCCTGACGGGGTAGATGCGTTGCTCAATATTGCAGGTGTGCCACCAACCGTCCCTCCCATCCCCGTGTTGCAGGTGAACTTTACCGGATTGCGCATGTTTACAGACGGTGTTGTGCTAAAAATGAATCAAGGGGGATCAATCGTAAATGTAGCCTCGGTCGCCGGAATGGGCTGGGCGCAAACAATTGAGAAGAGCAAAGCCCTGTTTGAAATTCACTCAATGGATCAGATTGGGCAATTTTGCGAAGACCATGACATTGACGAGGAAAACTGCTACGAATTCAGCAAAGAAGCGCTCATCGTCTGGACGATGCAAAGCTGGAACCGTTGGAAAGATAAGGGGATTCGGGTAAATGCGGTAAGCCCCAGTGCTACGCATACGCCAATCTTGGGAGATTTCATGGAAACGGTTGCGGTACGCGCTAAAAAACGGGATGAGGGGATGGTTGACCGGCCGGCCCCGGGTGTGCCTGAAGACATCGCTCCGGTTATTGCATTCTTGGCATCTGACGACAGCCGCTGGTTAAACGGGATGAACATCATGGCTGATGGTGGCCTGTTCGCCGCATCGGTTGGCTTTAAGATGGGTTTTTAAAGCGGGACCACTTTGCCGGGATTCAAAATATTGTCAGGGTCAAGAGTGCGTTTGATCAAAGCCATTAGCTCAAGCGCATTCTCACCACACTCTTTGACCAAATATTTTTGCTTGCCTATTCCAATCCCATGCTCCCCCGTGCATGTGCCGCCGAGCTCTAAAGCACGATCTACCATGATGTGCCCTAGCTCAACCGCCCGTGCTTTTGCACCTTCATCGTCAGGCAAAAAGTGAAGTCCTGCATGCATGTTCCCATCCCCAGCATGGCCTACGATACGGCCGTCGAAACCAAAATCAATAATTTTTGCTTGGCAGTAGCTTACAAGTTCTGGAAATTTTGAGATGGGAACGGCGATGTCAACCAGCACCCAATGATGACCGGGAAATGTGCGGACCAAACGCTCTCGTAAGCCGTGTCGCTGTTCCCACATCGCTTTGCGCGCATCCCGGCCGATCCCGCCGGTAAAACCGAGGCTCCCTGCATCTGCGCAAACCTCTTGCGCCATGTTAATCGCTTCTTGAACTGCAATTTGGCTCGCTCCGCTAAATTCCATCATCAGCGATGGGGCTTCAACCATTCCTAGATTTGCGTCTTCATTCATCCAGCGCACATTGTCCTCGTGCAATAACTCAAGAGCGGCCGGTTCTAACCCGCTCCCGATGATGCCGTAAACGGCTTCGGCCGCCGCATCTACCGAAGGAAATGCAACGGTTGCGGTGCTGAAATGTTCAGGGATCGGGACCAATTTAAGCGTGGCTTGGGTGACTAGGCCCAAAGTTCCTTCTGAGCCAATAATAAGATGAGTCAGATCATATCCGGCCGATTGTTTGATCGATCTTGATCCGGTGTTGACGATATCTCCGTTTGCGAGAACCACCTCAAGTGCCAGCACATTGTCTTTGGTGGCCCCATATTTGACCGTGCGAATTCCGGCCGCATTGTTGGCAATCATCCCCCCGATACTGGCATTTGCCCCAGGGTCTGGAGCAAACATAAGCCCATACGGCGCCAGATGCGCTTCAAGCTCCTTGCGGAAAATGCCCGGCTGAACGGTGACCTGAAAATCTTCCGCATGAACCTCAACCACACGATTCATCCGCTGAAAGTTTATCGATATCCCTTTTTTAAACGGGATCGAGTGTCCTTCTAAGCTCGTTCCTGCCCCCCAAGCGGTGACCGGTATTTTGTGCTCGGCCGCCACTTTGACAACGGCGCTTACTTGCTGCGTAGATTCGGGCCAAATCACAACATCGGGCATTACGGCCGGATGGGTTGATTGATCTTGCGCATGTAAAGCACGGTCCGCCTCGGTAGCTGACAAACCATCTGCGCCAACGATTGTTTTTAATTTGCTCAGGAGTTCTTGATTAAACGTGGTCATGTTAGAAATTAAACCAGTTTTGTCTTAAATTGAAAAACAAAATAAACCACGCAACAGGGGGTTTATCTTCGAGCAGATTTTTATTTAACTAAGTTGTTGGGGGTGTAAGCGTTTAAAAAATTTTGGTAGGCAAAAAAAAAGGTGGTGGCGAAGCGGGCGCTTCACCAACCACCTCAGAGGGAGCCTACAGGATTTATTATGGCAGATATTCTTAGCTTTGCAAGCACTAATTTCTGCCAGGGTGAATTTTTTAAGGTTTAGCGTAATTTTTCCTAATAAATTTAAGGTCAGATACAATTTTTTGAATTTTTGTGAGAAGAATTTAATCAGTTGGGCTATTTTTTAAGGTTGAATTCGAAAAATGATTTTGGTCAAAAGCACTCTCAATATTTTGAATGTATTAATCCAAATAGTGAAATATTATTTCCGTAACCAAAGTAAATTGGGGTGTTTTAACTACTGAGTTCCTACATGGACCAACGATAAAAATTAGCACAATCTTTTTTTATGAGGCATGACACAATATGAGTGATCCCAAAGCAGAAAAGTTAATAGAGCTTCGTGAGCAGGCTCGGATGGGTGGTGGCGAGGCCCGCATTGAAAAACAACGCCAACAGGGGAAGATGACGGCCCGTGAACGAATTGAAGTTCTACTTGACCGTGGCTCTTTCCACGAGATTGATTCTTTTGTAGAGCACCGTGAAACGAACTTCGGTATGGATAAGAAGAAGTTCTTGGGTGATAGCGTTGTCACCGGCTGGGGGACTATCGACGGCCGGTTGGTTTACGTCTACTCACAAGACTTCACCGTTTTTGGCGGAAGCTTGAGCGAAGTCCACGCGCAGAAAATTTGCAAAATCATGGATATGGCGGTCAAGAATGGAGCCCCGATTGTCGGGATCAATGATTCTGGTGGCGCGCGTATTCAGGAAGGGGTTGTGAGCCTAGGCGGCTTCGCTGACATCTTCTTGCGTAATACACTTGCATCGGGCGTGGTGCCACAAATCAGCGCCATTATGGGGCCATGCGCCGGTGGAGCCGTTTATTCACCAGCATTAACCGACTTTATCTTCATGGTCAAAAAGACCAGCCACATGTTTATCACCGGTCCAGACGTGGTTAAAACGGTAACCGGTGAAGAGGTGACATTTGAAGAGTTGGGTGGCGCCATTACACACAATCAAGTTAGCGGTGTTGCCCATATGGCAACCGAATCAGAAGAAGATTGTCTCTACTTGATTCGTGAAATGATGAGCTATCTCCCATCAAACAATATGGAAGACGCGCCGTTTGAAGCGACAACGGACGATCCACTGCGAGCCGATAAAGAGCTGGACAGCATCGTGCCAGATAATCCGAATAAGCCCTATGACATTCGGGATGTGATTGCTCATATATTTGACGATGGGAAGTTTTACGAAACCCAAGAGCTGTTTGCTTCTAATGTTGTGGTTGGCTTTGCGCGTTTAGGCGGCCACGCCGTGGGTATTGTGGCGAACCAGCCGATGGTTTTGGCCGGTGTGCTCGATATTGATGCAAGTGAAAAAGCGGCCCGATTTGTCCGCTTCTGCGACTGTTTCAACATTCCGCTAATTGTGTTCGAAGACGTTCCGGGCTTTTTGCCAGGGGTAAACCAAGAGCACGGCGGCATCATCCGTAAAGGGGCCAAACTGCTGTATGCGTTCTGCGAAGCAACAGTGCCAAAGATGACGGTGATCACTCGCAAAGCGTACGGCGGTGCATATTGCGTTATGAATTCAAAGCATATTCGCTCTGATCTAAACTTTGCTTGGCCAACGTCTGAAATTGCGGTGATGGGGCCCGATGGCGCGGTAAATATCGTGTTTAGACGGGATTTGGCTGAATCAGACGATCCGGTAGCCAAGAAAGACGAGTTGGTTAACGACTATCGGGATCGTTTTGCAAATCCATACGTTGCGGCCCGCATGGGATTTGTAGACGATGTGATTTTGCCTCACGAGACCCGTGCTCGGTTGATCAATGGGCTAAACATGTTGCAAAACAAACGGGATACTAATCCGCCCAAAAAACACGGAAATATTCCACTTTAAGGAGAGATCAAATCAATGGTTGAAAATTTACACACACGCCGATTTGATAAACTTTTGGTGGCAAATCGTGGTGAAATTGCGGTACGCATCATGCGAGCGTGCCAAGAATTGGGGATTAAAACGGTTGCGGTTTATTCAGATGCGGACCGAAATGCACCCCACGTTCGCACGGCCGACGAGGCGTATCACATCGGCCCATCGGCCGCCCGTGAGAGCTACTTGGTTATCGAAAAAATTATCGATGTTGCCAAAAAATCTGGGGCTGGCGCTATCCATCCAGGCTATGGATTTCTGGCAGAACGGGCTGAGTTTGCGCAGGCCTGTTACGACAACGACATTGTTTTTGTCGGGCCAGCTCCACATGCGATTACAACAATGGGAGACAAACTGTCGGCCCGTGAAAGCGTAAAAGCGGCCGGAGTGCCGCTTGTTCCCGGAACAGAGCCTGGCTTGTCTGACGATGAGCTCGTCGCCGCAGCCGACAAAATCGGTTATCCGGTTTTGGTGAAAGCCTCGGCCGGTGGCGGTGGTAAAGGGATGCGCCCCGTGCATGATCCGGCCGATCTGTTGGAAGCGCTGGCTAGCGCACGACGTGAAGCCCTTTCAGCGTTTGGAGACGGCACCGTTTATCTGGAAAAACTGATCACCAGCGGCCGTCACATCGAGATTCAGGTATTAGCTGACTCGCATGGCAATGTGATCCATTTGGGTGAACGGGAATGTTCGTTGCAACGTCGCCATCAAAAACTAATTGAGGAATGTCCATCGATTTTTGTGGATGATGCGATGCGGGCAAAAATGGGTGCTGTCGCTGTTGCGGCCGCCAAGTCGGTTAACTATGTGTCGGCTGGTACGGTTGAGTTCTTAGCAGATCGGGATAAAAACTTCTACTTTTTAGAGATGAATACCCGTTTGCAAGTTGAGCATCCGGTGACAGAGCTTGTAACCGGCGTTGACATTGTGCAAGAGATGTTACGGGTGGCTCGCGGCCGTGAATTGCGCTATCGCCAAGAAGACATTCAAATGGAAGGTTGGGCGATTGAATGCCGGGTTAACGCCGAAGATCCGTACATGAATTTCTTGCCAGCAACCGGTAAGCTTTCCAGCGTTACAACCCCCAAAGGGCCGGGCGTTCGGGTAGACACCGGGGTTGATGCGGGTGCAGAAATTACCCCGTACTATGACTCGATGATTGCGAAACTGATTTGCTACGGCAAAAATCGCGGCGAAGCGATTCTGCGGATGCGACGAGCCCTGCGTGAGTATCATATTTTGGGTGTAACGACGAGTATTCCGTTCCACTTGCACATGATGGAAAATGTTCCGTTTATGGGGGGCAACTTTGACACAAACTTTGTGGAAAACGAGTTCAACATGAAGGATCGTGAGGCTCCAGATAAGCTGGAAGCGGCCGTGTTGGCAACGATTTTGGCTCACCGGGAAGGGGAAGTGCTGGCGCAGTTTGTTGCTCCCGGAGCACGCGACACATCTAACTGGAAATGGCTTAGCCGTTGGGAGCGTTTAAAACGATGAAGTATATAACGACAATTGATGGCACTGAATACACCATTGAGTGGGATGAATCTGGGCAAGTTATCGTAGATGGAAAATCTTTTAACATCTCCCTAAACAGCTTGGGTGGTGGCGATCTGGTATCGATGATTTTTAACAATCGTTCGATAGAGGCGGTTGTAAATTCGGCCGAACGTGATCGTTGGGAAATTTTGCTGAATGGTGAAAATTACGACGTTCGCGTGCAAGATGAACGGGCATATCGCCTGGCTCGGGCTCGTGGTGAGCTCGAAGGCGATTCGGGCCTTGTTCCCACAAAATCACCAATGCCGGGCGTGATTGTGAACGTTTTAGTCGAAGTCGGCCAAACTGTTTCGAAAGGGGATACGTTGGTTATTCTTGAATCGATGAAGATGGAGAATGAGCTGAAGGCGACCTTAGACGGTATTGTACAAGAAGTTATGGTTGCGGCCGGGGCAACTGTTGAGAAAGGGGCGGTTTTGGTCACCGTTGGTGACGAAGAAGCGGCCGAGTAAAAACCCTCACCCTAACCCTCTCCCAATTTTGGGAGAGGGGACCGGTGTTGCCTACTGAAACAATATTCTTGATTCGGGAAACCTACGCTTTTTGGAGTTCTACATCACTGCCCAAACGGCGGGCCATAAACTGATACATGTCCCAAATCGTTCCCTCAAAATCGCCCGGAGCCAGATAGTTTGACCCTAAATATTTGCTCTTTAGCCCTTTTTGGAGCGTTTCAAGTTTTTCTTTGTCTTCTTCGTTAAACTCGTGACACAATTTCACATAGTCAATGGCTGATTGATCATCTGGTTGAGCGGTGGAGATGACACCCCAACGAATGGCGACATGATCGGGTCCGGCCGGGCGCAAACACATGTACACACAGGCGTTGGTGGCTAAACCAATCACATGATTGGGGTTAATGGCAAACATGGGTGACTGACGTGTTTCCTCTTTGGTCAATCCTTCAGGATAGGGGAGCCGCTCTGGATAGTTGGGATTGTATTTGGCCCAATACCCGGTGAAGTAGTCATCGTGGGGCATTTTGACACACAGGGATGTTGGGGTTATCGGGTGCAACGTTTTAACATGGGTTGGGCTTAGGTGATACCCCTCCATAAAGTTTTCGGCCAAACATTTCCAGTTACATCCCCAAATTGTTTCTTCGCCATAGACGAAGTTACGTTCACCCATTTTGTAGTTTTTGATGATCGCTTCAATCCCGCCCAACTGTTCTGCAAGCGGTGCAGCGTTGCCATCTAGATTAACGTAGATAAATCCTTCCCAGATTTCGGTGGCGAAGTTAGGCAACGTGCAGGCTGACTTGTCGAATCCCTCGATTTGGTCCATGAGCGGGGCATTTTGCAATCGGCCGGCCGAATCATAAACCCATGCGTGGTACCCACAGATAAACTTTTTACGATTGCCTGATCCTTGAGCCAAAATGTTGCCACGGTGGCGGCACACGTTTGAAAGGATGCGAACCTCGCCTGCCTCATCACGCAAGACAATCAGCTGTTCACCAACCAGCTCGGTGGTGTAAAAATCCCCTGGATTTGGAATTTCACCCGTGTGGCCTACACAGACCCACTCTTTCCGAAAAATATGCTCTTCCTCTAGGGCCAGAAACTCGGCCGAAGTGTAGTAGCTGGGCGGCATGGTGCGAGCTTGCTCTGCACTAATTGATTTAAGCTTGGTCAATTCTTCGCGGAGGTGCGTTACCGTATCCATTTTTCCTTCCTTTTTTTACTTTGCAGATCTACTTTTTACTTCTAACCATTGATGTGTCCCGACCCCGACCGACTTTTCGCTTGTGCCAAATTTCAAGCACTGCGATTTTGGTTGAATGGTTAAACGGCCGTGGGTCGGTTACCGGCTCATCGACGATTGTGTCCTCGTAACCGGTAAAGTCAAACGGAACATCAATTTGTTCCACAATCCGGACAAAACGATGCCCAGCTAAATCTTCGAGCTGTTGTTTGTATTCTTGCCCAGAGACAAAGAGTGCGTTGTTTATGGCGATAATTTGCCCACCGTTTGCAACAAGCGGCCGCAGACGGTTAATCAACCGGCCGATGTCCTCAGCTAGATCAACTTTCCCTTTGCCCGTTTTTGAGAAAAACGGAGGGTCTAGAATGATTAGGTCAAAAGGGTGTCCATCTTTGTTGTATTGCTTCACAACAGAGAAAAAATCTTGAGCGATAAACTCTTTTTTGTTGATAGGGTAGCCGTTTAGGGTGTAACTTGTTTTAGCTACATTTAAAAACTTTTTGCTCAAATCCGTTTGAATAACTTGTTCGGCCCCACCGGCCATTGCGGCCACACCCAGACTGCCGGTGTAGGCGAAGGTGTTCAGAACCCGTTTCCCTTTGGCATTGTCGATGAGCCACTCCCGTAAATTGCGGGTGTCGAGATACAAACTGGCATCTCGATTCATCATTAGATCGATTGAGTAGCGCACCCCATGTTCTCTAACCGAGGTGTTTACCTTTTCTCCGTAGACCAAAATGCCGTTCTTGGCTTCGGGTGATTCACCTTTGCGAACTTTAAGCACAATAGCTTGGATCCACGGCAAGTTGATCATGATGAACTGCCGTGCAATGGAGACAGCCCGATCCCCATCGGCCGGAAATTTGGCGTAGTTGTGAATCACGGCCGTTTGGGCGTAAATGTCAATCGCTAGCTCTCGACACCCTTCGTAGAAGCCGTTGAGCAGGCGAAAACAACTTTCATGTTTTGGGTCCGCATCGATTAAGGGTTGGCGAGCCGCAAGGGCTAAAGATAACGTTGTTTCTAAGTCGTTTGGGATTCCGTGCATATGCCGCTATTTTACCCGCTTTTTTGTGTAAGCACCGGATTTTTACCAGCTTCGATAAGGTTTTCCCAAAGTCACACTTTCTTGAAAATTTCATCCACAGATTTGCTGGATTTCACAGAAATATATTTTAATCGATGAAATCTGTGTTATCTGTGGATGATTTTGTGGTCTTTGGAAAAGTCGTGCCAGCCCCAATTAGTCACCTACGGCTGGTGAAGCCTCGCGGTAATCTTCCAGCGCCCCACGTACTTGATCCGCCAAATATTCTCGCTGGGTTTTGAGCGCTTTGACCAGATCAGCCCGTGTTAAGCGCAACCAGTGGTACGAGGTGAGCGTGGTCCACTCCTCAAACCCTTCTCCCCAAACAAGGGCCAAGTAGCCCAAAGCTGGAAATATCGCAAAGCTGAGAAGCCCGATCCAGCCAGAGTTCAACCAATTGCCAACCACAACGGCTAAAGCAATATAGCCAATCAGAATGAAAAGTGCCCCTAAAATCAGCTTGACCGTGCTGATGGTAGATGTGTCGTCACCCATGATGCGGGTCGCCACGGGGCGCGCCATCCGATAAGGAATGAAGCTGATAATTGCACCAAGCAGCGCAAATGGGAACGAACAAATCAGGAAAGTGAGCAAGCGCCACGGCCGACCTTTGGTTGCATCTGGAATCTCAAGTTCCCAAGGATCATCGATACCAAGTGTGTGCAAGGCCCGAGCATAGTTGCGGGCTTCGGTTGAAAATTGCTGTAGCTGAGACGGCTGATTCGTCTGGATGTAGCTGTACGCGTCGATCATTTCGCCGGTTAGTTCATGCTGTTCGATCAACGGCAGATCGTCAAAGTGTGGCTCAACCCAGCGGGCAACGGCCGGGATGGCGGCCAAAAGTTCGTTGTTTTCAGCCTGCAGCACAACCTCGTCTAAATCCGCTTTTAAAGCCTCTGTCATGTCATGGGCCGTTTGGTACGGCTCAGCTTCGTAGGCGTCACGATAGTTTTGAATGTCGTATGGATCTCCGATGACGACCAAGACGCTACTACGAAACAGTGTTTTGTCTTCGTACCACAATCCAACCGGAATAATCTGCAGGTCGTCTTGCCAATCAGCCTCAGCTTCTGCGCTAAGGGCGATACGGGCGGCACCGGTTTTGAATTCTGCTAAATACGATTCTGAGTGGGTTTTGCCTTCAGGGAAGATGGCCATCGCCCCATGGCTGTGCAAAAGACCGCGACAAACAGAAAAGGTCCGTTCGTTGAGCTCGCGCATGTTGTCTTCGTCACTTGGTCCACCGGCTTGACCTGAATCCCGCATACGAAAGATGGGGAGGGCGGCAAATGCACCCAAAAACAGTCGGCCGACGGGGTTCCCCATCAAGGTGCTTTTGGCCAAAAACGACACTGGTCGCCGGGCCGCCATCATAATAAGGATGGGATCAAGCAGGCCGTTTGGATGATTGGGGACAAAAATTGCAGGTTTGTTTGGGTCAATTTTTTCCGCCCCATGCACTTCTAAACGCGGGTAGTAAAGCCTTACGAGCGAAAAGACGATAAATCGAATAAATCGAAAAATGACTCGATCTGATTTTGGTAGGGTAATGTCGTCAACTGACATCGGGTTCTCTCCTGAATTAGAAATGATTCTACATGACTCTGTCTGTTCGGGACAGCGTTATACAAGAGATTGTCGGC
>JAHDGV010000001.1:53310-68602 GCA_020631655.1 Chloroflexota bacterium
ACGGCCGTGGGGAGCAACCAGACGACAAAAGCTGGTTCAAACGCTACGTTGATCACGACAAATGCGGTGATGGCGGCGATGGTGCCCCCCAACATGCGGGCCAAATGTTCAGCGATGCGTCTTTTCCCTTTTGCGCCCCCCTCTTGCAAAATTTGCCAATCAACCCGTGCGTTTAACAAACCGATGATGCCAAACACAATGATCACAATGCCAAATGATTCTCCCAAGCCGTATGTGAAATAAAGTCCAAACAGTGTCATTCCAACAAAGACAAGGAGCATGGTGGGCACGACAATTTTGTCGACCTGACTTGGGGTACCTCTCCGGTTGATGGCGTACCGTCGGCCGATCCACGCAAAATAGAAGCTAAAAATAGAGACAAACAGCATAGGCGGATTAAATCGTATGGCGGACATGCCGGTTCCAGTGACGAAGATGCCTAACATTCCGTAGAAAAACAATCGGCCGGAATAGACGTGCCACTGGTGCGCAGTGTCAGCGATTTTTGAGATGATCGCGACGGCGGCCGACAAAAGTGTGGCCGATCCGGCTACGATATGAAGCAACAACAAGACTCTGAATATTGGTCCAAATTCCATTTTTTCCTCCGGGTGTATTTGGTTTTCTTTTTGGGGATTCCTTTTTGGGTGATTTGATTCTAGTAGGAGATTTATAAATCGGCCAATTCTGATAACGATGTGTAAATATTAGCTCTGCCAAGACTGTGCGTAACTACATGAATTAATCTAAAATCACCGCATCATTTAATAGGGGTATTTAGCATGCCAAACCAAACAGAAAATAGTAAAGAATCATTGGGATATGCCAGTTCTCATAACATTATTCGGCTAAGCGCAAAACGGTACGAGCAATCTCCGTATTTATCAAAATATATGGTTGATGAAGCGGTTTTTGGGCTTTACGCTAATCGTTTTTATCCATTGTCACTGGGTGAATCTGGGGATCCCATCACTGAATATTGGAAACTGCGCAAAGAGGCGATGCTTTACGATGTGCCAGAGAAGCCTTTAGAGATTAAAGGACCTGATGCTGAGAAACTGCTTGAGCATGTATTTACGCGCAAGATTTCTAGCTTAAAACGGTGGCGAGCACGTTACGCTATTGCATGCACTCCCAGCGGCCATATTTTGATGGATGGGGTTTTGATCCGGCTGGCGGCCGATCATTTTTGGTACGTTCAGGCAGATGGTCCGTTTGAATCGTGGCTGGTGGCCCATTCGGCCGGACTTGATGTAGAAATCAGCGATCCTTACTCTTGGGTGCTTCAAATCCAAGGGCCAAAATCAATGGAGATTCTGGAAGCGGCCACAGATCCAAATGATCGGCCGGATCTAGATAGCTTTGGCTATTTTTATGCCGGAAAGTTCCGTTTTGGCGGGCAAGAGTGTCTTGTAACACGCACCGGCTGGACCGGTGAAATGGGGTTTGAAATCTATAGCAATCCGCAGATCGATCATTTGGCGCTGTGGGATCATTTGTTGGAAAGCGGGCGGCCGTTTGGCATGGGATTTGGTAGCCTCGAATCGATGGGTATCCGTCGAATTGAGGCGGGTATTTTGGACAATGGAACCGACATCGACACAACCATGACACCATTTGAGGCGGGGTTGGGGGCGTTTGTAAACTTCAAAAAGGATCAATTTGTCGGCCGGGATGCACTTGAAGCTGCGGATCAAACACAGCTCTTGTTTGGCTTGCTGTGCGATAGCGGGACCCCTTCGTCGGGTTGCGAATTGCTTGTGGAGGAGGAGCGAGTCGGTCGGTTTACAACCGGTGGTTATTCACCAACTTTAGAGCAAGGGATCGGATATGCTCGCTTTGATCACCCATCTGAAAATAAAGGTGGATGGTTAGGCCAAAATCTACATTGGATAGATAAAGAGGGGCTTACGCATTCAGGGCGGGTGGTTAACTTGCCTTTTTACGATGAAGAAAAGCGAATCCCTCGTGGATTGGCCTAACTCAAGGAGAATGTGCAATGGACTATTCAGCTAAACATATCCCCGAAAATAACCGGTATGACGTTGATCTTGGAAACGGCCATACCGCCTTTTTGACTTATTCTGATCGAGATGGGGTGCGGTACATCATGCACACAGAGGTCCCAGCTGAACTGCGCGGCGGCGGTTATGGCAAAGTTTTGATGGAAGCCACGCTGGCCAAAATGGCAGAAGAGAATGTCAAAGTTTCCCCAATTTGTTCCTATGCTCGTATCTATATCCAGCGCAATGAAAAATGGCATCATTTATTAAGTTAATTAACCTCAACTCAGGGGTTCCTCTCCGTCGGCTCAATCCCTGTCAAACGGTTGAGCCAATTTGATTTAGAGAGCAACTAAAGGCCGTTTGACTGGGATTTGGTTCGCTCGACATCCCAGTCACAGGACTCAACTAACTGGTGAACGCAACTTGTTTCTGTCCTGTGACAGGGATGGAAGTTGAGCTTTGATTAATTAAAAACGCTGGGTAAGAACGATGTTTTGATATCGGTGTTCAGGTTAACGTTGAGCGCCGGATCACCAAGGATTAAATAGGTATCGAGCAAATCCCAACTGCTTCTTGTTTGTAGAGCCAGGTTTAGTTTCCCTGCCAAAAACGCGGCACCCAGATCAGGATTCCTGTTGGTGTAAATCGAACCTGCTAATTCATCTGCGATGTAGTGATGGCCGGTTGCGACACCCAATCCCGTTGAAGACACAACCGCAATCGCACCCCCACCATTTTGCCGAACCAGTTGCTCGTCAAGAGAATTGAACGGTGTTGAGTGGAATGCCCCAGTGAGACAGGTGAGCTGTAAAACGAGCGGAAGCCGATCCCCGTTTTCTAGATTAGCCACATCATCGAGATGCAGAAAACGATCTCTTGCCCATTGATGGTTGGTGGAATGGCCCGCGTATACAACCAACCCGTTACCTGAGTTCCAGCCTGCTATGATGTTTTGGTTAAAACCCTCAGGATCATGTGAGTCCGGGTCGAAGTAATGGCGTTCGGGGAGCCAAGGAAAACGCAAATGACTTCGGATCAGACTATCTAGAGCGTTGGCAAAATTACCGCCGCTGTCGGTATCGTCAGCCACGACTAACATATCTTGGTTCCATGCATCGGGGCTTTCGTGCATTTCGTAGCTGATGATTTTGCCTACCATTGTGTCTACTTCTGTAACAGAGTTGGCTGGTAAACGGCCGATGATCATATCGGGCAATGGATCATCCCCGTCAACGGCCACAAATTGATTGTCGGCCGCAGTTTCACCCAGCCACGGATCAACCTGATCTAAGTATGGCGGGACAAACGTGTCTCGACTGTCGAAACGATTCTTTTTGGGATCTGTATTGCCGTCCCCGACAAGTAGAACAATTTCCGGCCGGATCGACCAAGTGTCATACCCCCAAGTTAAATAGTCACGAATCGCCTCAGGGGTAGGCTCGCCGTGCCCAAATGCGCTGTAAATTTCCTCTGTGGTTTCGACTCGTACTTGCCAGCCATCAGCCCGTCTCAGCTCGGCCAACTGCGCTAGTGAATCAGTAGATGCAAATTCTTGCGGAGTAATAATCAGATAGCTCGCACCGTTTTGGGCTTGGTCGCTTAGCCCATCGCTACCTCTGATTGAATCAGGCGAGTGATACCGATCGGCCGGCACCATTGCATAAATCCGGTCGCCCTCGTTTGCGTCTCCCCACGTCATCTGCCCTACGCCAAGGGACGTTGCCGTAAGTCGCAACGGATTGATCGGATCTGTGACATCGTAAATGTCCATCGATTCGTTAAAAGGCAAGCTGATCGAGTAGGCTGTGGGTGCGCTCTCGCCGTGATAGTGGGTTTGCTCTGGTAAACCAGCATCTGTGGGGATATAGGTGAACTCAAGCGCATCTAGCCAAACGCCGTCGATTACCGCTGTTGAGCCGGTTTCAATTAGTTCAAACGAGACTTGGTTCGTTGTTTGAAGCAACCCGTCTGGAAGCCCAAAGGTTTCTGCATGGGCCGTTTTCCCATCCCACTGGGCTGTCCCAATTTCTGTATTGTTTACAAGGATGCGAACCGCATGGTCCACATCGCTGTCTGTGCTGGTAAAGCCTACCAAATGGACGGTAAGAGTCGTTCCACTGCTGTTACCAAGGTTGGTCAAGTTGGCGTCAACGGTGGAGACCGGGTTGCCCGGCCGCTTTAGTTCCTGCCAGAACCAGCGATCTCCATCCCGACCAAGGGGCAAGTTGCCACAGCCGCAATCTGGGCCGTAAAGCGGGTTTTGCTCGATGATGGTTTTAACTGTTGCGGAGATGGGTGACACGCCACCGGGCGGCGTTCCCGGCCGAGTCTGCATCACTTGCCTCGCTTGCTCTGTGCTACTTAGCAAAATCGGAATTGATCTTGTCCAGCGGGAATCAAACGGTGGGGCGTAAAAGATGAAGCTTTCGTCGGCCGAAAAAACCGAATCATCATTCCCATCCCATTGAATCGGTAACGGGTTTCCCATGTGTGAAAGACCCAATGACTGCGGATTAAATCCTGCTAGGTCTAATCCGGCATCAATTAAATTTTGACCGGTAACGCGGGTTAATCCGGCCTCAGACGCATATATCACACCAGCTACCTGAACGGGTGAAATTGCCCCGTTTTGTTTTGTGCCCGACTTTACGGCCGTTGCATGTTCTGGATTGATTACCGATCCAGTTATGGCTCTGGAAAACGACGGCGGCAATTCAGCAATCTCGTTTGTGTTTATTGATTTATCATGCCTGAATCTGATTTCTACCGAGGCTGAGGAAATGTGGACAGGTTCTCCCTCTTGAAACGTGATGGGATAAAACATCGCTCGGCCGAGCCGAACACCCCGCATCACTCCGATTTCTTCGATGACCACGGGGTAAAGTTCAGCCGACTTATTTTGCTTTGATGGGGACCAATCTCCACCAATCGCTTCACCACGGCTGTTTTGCAATACCCCATGTGGCTCTGGTGATAGCGCAATTTGGGCCGAAGTTTTTAACCGTTTTGGTTTCGATGTTTCAAATTCAAAATCGAGTTCAGCCCCGGCCGGAATGGCAAATGGAACTGATAGATACGGCACTTGAGGATAGCCGGGACGGCTCTCTGTTGAATAGTGATCAATGTGGGGTAATGCTCCGCTCTTTGTTTGGTTCCAAGCTATTTCACCGGCCGAAAAGGTGATGTTAAGTCCATCGTTGAGTGTGTCGGCCGTGTAGCCGGGCAAGCTGGCCACAGTCTGGCTCAGCGGGGCTGAAAAGGTCTTGTCTGCAGCATGGAAACCAACAAGTAACAAGATTAACGAGATGCCCAACTTTGGAAATAGATTGTTGTTGAAAATATGCATCTTTGAATTTATTGTGCCGAATATGGGCCTGAGTAGGTCAAGTCTGCAAACACAACGAGACGCTCATCAAATTCGGCCGTTATAAAGTTGTAACTTCCACAGGTCACCAAAATTATTTGATCCCCGTTGTTGTTACTCAACGTTGTCCGGTCATCTGGAGCGATCAAAGTCTTTTCAGATACCCTGTAAATATATTGGGTATCGTTTTTGATATAGATGATTTCACTGCCAATTTCTAAATCATCCAGATGGAAAAAAGGGCCTTTAATGGGGGCGATCATCAGGGCCGCGTGGGCCGCAAAGATCATAGAACGTGCGTCTTTTGGTCGTTGTCCTGCACCTTCTAACAACCCGATATCATGGGCCAAATTATCAGTATCCCAGAGCCCGTTCACAATCGGCACATCAACCACTTCATGATCTAGGCCAAGCTGAGGGACAACCAATTTTTCAATTTCAATAACGTGTTTTTGAACTGCAATTGCATTCGCTGTTTTTTTCTCATTTGGCTCTGGTTTTAAGACTGCTTGCTGGACCACTTTATCTTCAGCGATTGATTGAGCGGGCATTTTTGTTTCGGCCGGTTTGGTGGTCGCTGTCGGCTCGGCCGCTACAAACTGAACAGTTGGTGTTGCTGATTCTGAGGTTGCTGTTGGAGGCACCGATGTTGGCACATCTTGTTCGGACAAAACTGCACTTTGAATCCCGGCTGGCACCTCGCTCCAAGAACGCTCAAGTTGATAAGCGACAAACCCTAAAATCAGACCCAACAGCCCACAAGCCAAAAATATTTTAATGATGGTTGATTTCATACAAGAAGCATTTTATATGAGCATGGCTCCGCCGGTTAAGGTGCTAAAAGTCGTCTCACAAACGTTAGCCGTTTTTAACTGATTGATTGATTGATTGATAAAATCGGTAATTCTGTGCAGGGGAACTCATAGTGGTTCTCCTGCACAGAATGCGAAATGAGGTTTGAGTTTAGCTGTCTTTTTGGTGAGGGAAGATCGATCTAACCAACCAGTATCCAAAGAGTGCTACAAAGAGCAATATGACCAGGTAGACTGAATAGAGCATTCCGATTGAGGGTCCGATTCCGGTGTCCGGCGGCGGAGGCAACATTGTTGTTGGTGTTATTGTTGGTGGCAGAAACGGAGTGCTGGTTTCCTCCTCAAACACCGGCGTTATCGTTGATGTTTCTGAAGCTAGAGGGGTTGGGGTTTGCGAAGCTGGAGGAGTAGGTGTCTCTGACGCTGGAGGGGTTGACGTGAACGTTGGCGTAATCGAAGCCAACGATTCATCTGGCAAGGTAGCCGAGGCCGTTGGAGTTACTGTGACTGGAGGGGTGGGTGTGTTTGTGCTGGTAGGTGGCGGTGTATTGGTGAACTCTGGTGTTGCTGTGTCAGTGGGCGGTGGTGTTGATGTTTGTGTATTTTCAGGTGTATTAGTTGGGGTCATCGTATCCACTGCGAAAACAGGTTGGGCCTCAGGGATAAAAAATACAAACGCAAACAGAGTGATCGCGAATATGCTACTAATAAAATAGAAGGTGTGATTATTTTTATGCATTAGGTTTTAGAACCAATCATCCCGGTACCTCTTGGGATAGACTGGCTTTGGCTATATGTTATTGCGCTACAGTAGGTAAAAAGATCGGTGTTCCTGGAATGACATTGACTGTCACTGGACCATGCATGGTTTCTGTTGCTTCAGTATCAACATCGACTAACCAATAGGTGTAAGTCCCTTCATCCAAGCCGGAGTCTACATAGCTGTAGGTGGCCCCGGGGCCGTTGCCACCTATGATTGAGGTTGGGACAAATTCGATTTGGACCGCATCATCAAAATCATCCGTTGATGCCCGCATCACTCTAAAGCCAAAGTTGTCAGATTCTTGTCCCGTTTCCCATTCAACTGTTGCTTCGTCTTCGGCCGATTTGCGCACGATGAAAGAGATCAACTCAACGGCCGTGGGATCAACTGGCACAGAAAATGCCACACCCAGCAAGTCTCCGCTGATTCCGGCCAAGCCATTGGCAGGATCAGAGGCTGATTCTGACTGAATACAGGCCCACTCATCACCTGCATTTAAGGTAATTGCGTCAGGCTCAATCACAGCGTCCCATTCAGTGCCCAGCGAGCTGGTCCAAATAGAGGTGTAACCATCGCGGATTTGAGTGCCGCCGTTTACAATCGAATCTGCAGGGCCGTTTGGATCGGTGCTGTTAACCGTTGGTAGAGCTCCGCTACCGGTTTGGTAATATAAACGGGCTCCTCGGAATGGGGCGACTGTTTGTGCTTGGCCCGACATCAAGGCATCGATGTCAATTGTCGTCCCCGCATCTGCGGCCGGAAAAGTGACGCAGACCAGATCTGAATAGTTGCCCGCATACGGTAAATCCTCTACTTCATAGAACCAGTCTAATCCAGTATGGAACGATACTTTGACATGCTCGAATTCTGTACACTCGTAGAATACATGAACCCCGACACCATAAATATCGCTGTCCTGAATCCCGGCTGTAGATTCATCTGGAGTTGGCAATGTGACACCTGAAATATCAATGTTGTTCGTGCCAGCTACCCAGGCCGTCTCAAATTCGCTGGTTAGATTGATTACAGCATTTCGCCTAAAAAACGCATTACCCGGCCGAGATTGTGAATCAAATCGTCCCCAATATTCTTCCTCAATCGTGTAAGCAGATATGCCTGCCCCATTAATATTTACATCTAAGTCTGGGTCAAAAGTGGGTGTGATATTACTAGCACCACCGGTTGTATTTGGCCCTCGCCAGCGCATATACCACTGCAGATAAGCCCCATGAATGATCGGCTGGCTATTGTCAGCACATGCCGGGACCTCTACATCAAAGTCATTGGTTAAAATATCTTCAAAAAACGACACTCCACCAATTGCAATTTTGATATGCCCTGTGTAGGTTTGAAATTCAGATAGCGGCGTATCCACGTTGGTGGTCCCTGTGGGGATTGAGGATACAAATATCGATTCTGCGGGTGCGATTTGCTCAACTATTGCTTGCGAGGCGGTTGCAGGCTCAATAGACAATCTTGTGAAAATTAATAATAGCAAGCCCGGAATCAGGCATAACAATGCTTTTATTAAATATCGGAAGCCCCCTGTGCGACCCCCATTTTTAGCAACTGGAATGCTAAATAAACTCGTCATTTTTTCCTTTCTCTTCTCGTCAAATATCACTGGTTTCTAAAAACGGGTGATAAATGTGCTCTTAATTTTGCTTTCGTTTAAAAACTTCTTGGATGAGAAATGCAAAATATAACCGATGTATGGTTTAGGCTGTGACCGTGGTCGTTATGTTTTAGAGCCCTTGGCTCCTTTGCTGTCATGGTCGCAGGCTACTGGCGTGATATGACGTTAATGTTACGCTCCTTTTAGTCAACTGGCAACATGCGGCCGGTCTGCAATGGTTTTCGGGCTGTCTTTAGGCTGTCTAAAAATAACCTGTGATGCGCTAATTTATGGGATTTGGAGAAGTCTACTGCTTAGTTATTGTTGGTAAAAAGATATTTTCCCCGGTTAGATCAAGCTTGATAACCGTTGCTGGGTCACCCAGCAAATTAAACGTATTGAGCAGGTCTAGATGTGCTGGCTCTTCGGCCGCCAATTTGGCTTTGCCCGCCATTACCGCCACACCCAATGTTGGGTTTTCTTGGCCGTAAAGCACGTTAAACGCCCCTTCAGCTAGGGCGCCGTGGCCGGTGGCAACACCTAATCCAGTTGCTCCCCAAGTAGCAATCGCGCCGCCATCAGCCTGACGGACTAGTTGTTCATCTAAAGTGTTAAATCGGGAAGATTGAAACGAGCCGGTAAAGCAGGTCATCTGGATAACAAGTGGCAGGCGCGATCCGTTTTGAAGTGAAGTGACATCGTCAATATGGAAAAGGCGCTCGGCCGCCCACTGATGGCGAGACGAATGGCCGTTGTACATCACCAAGCCAGCTCCGTTTTGCCACTGTTTTAAAACCAGATTTTGAGAGTTTGTAACATCGGTAGAATCAACTCCCCAAAATTGCGTTATCACATTCCAAGGCTCTTCAAGATACGAATTGATCAAAATTTGAGAAGCGACAACAAAGTCCCCGGCCTGATCATTGTCATCGGCCACAATTAATGCGTTTCGATTCCACGTGCCAACCGTTTTAACTTGCTCATACCGCAGGATTTTCTGCACGACACCGGCTAGTTCATCTGTTGAATTAACAGGCAAACGGCCTAAAGCCATGTCAGGCACATGATCAACTCCATCGACGGCCACCATTAAGTTGTCCGCGGCCGTTTCACCAATCCAAGGATCAACTTCTGCCAAATAGGGGGGGATGTAGGTTGCCGTGCCCCCTTTGTGCTGTTTCGGATCGGTAGATCCGTCTCCAACGAGCACAACCATTTCCGGCCGTGTGTCCCACGTGTGATAGGCCCAGTCTAGGTAGTCGCGGATTGCTTCTGGTTTTGGATCTCCATCTCCGAAAGCGGTGTAAATCTCTTCGGCCGTTTCAAGGTGCGCTGTCCAGCCTTGTGATTCTCGATGAGCAATCAGGCTGGCTAAATCGGTCGACTCTGCAAACAGGGCCGGAGCAATCACAACATAGGTTGCACCTGTTCCGTGTCCGTCTAGCCCATCAACAGGTTCGATAGAGATTGGCGAAAGATACCCATTGCTAGGTTGGGCTACATATCGTCGTTCGGTTTGCCCGTTGTCGCTCCAGATTGTGTCGGTTGCGCTGTGTTGAAGATCGGCAATAACCGTAGGGGAATACGGGCTCGTCACGTCGAAGACGGCCAAATCCCCAGTTGATTCCAATTGATAGTTTTGTGATGTCGCCTCGCCGAGCAAAATTTCTTGGGTACTTAGGCTAGAAATTGTAGGAACGTATTCAAACTCAAGTGCGTCTAGCCATACGCCGTCAATCGACAGTCCTTCATCGATCAGCTCAAGCTCAACAGAATTTTCTGCTTGCAAAACCCCGGCCGGAACTGTGAGTTTAGTGCTGTTAGCCATTTTCCCGTCCCAACGCAACGTGCCAAGCAGCGTTCCGTTGAGTTTGACCGATACAACGTGATCATCACCTTCCCCGGTTGAGCCCGGTAGTTGCTCAGTAAACCCGATTAAGTGAGCGGTCAAAAATGCTGGTTGAGTAGTATCGACGTCAGTGATTATGGCATCAACGGTTAATTGCTCCGCACCGGGACGTCGCATTTCTTCCCAAACCCAGCGGTCTCCGTCCCAGCCGAGGGGCAATTGGCCGCACCCACACTCAGATGAATACAGGTTGTTTTCTTCGATTACTACTTGTTTGGTCAAGGTTCCATCGGCCGCTGGCCCGCTCGGTGCGCCTGATCGGCTGATCATTTGTGGAGAGGGCGTCCCACTGTTGCTTAACAAAAACGGAGTAGATTCTGCCCAGCGGGAGTAAAATTCTGGCGCGTAAAACGTAAAACTTTCATCTGGCTCAAAGAGATTATCATTGTCCCCTGACCATAAAATCGGCACAGCTGTTCCCAAATGTGTTAGCTCAAGTTGTGTTGGATTAAGGTCGGTTGCGCTAATGCCAAATGCTTCGAGTTGATCTTGATCAATTTGAACCATCCCTTCTTTTTCAACCCGGATGACCCAATCAGCGACGGTGGGCGTGACATCGCTTGAGCGTTTGGATGAACTTGCCGGAATTGCGTGCTGACTGTTGACAACGAGATGTTCGATGGCTGAATGGGCAATTTCTGTACTGTCGCCTTTTGATTTTGTCGCCATCCCAAAAGATCCTGAAAAATCGATGCTTACGGCCGCGGATTGAACAAGGCTCAGCTCATCACCATCAATAACAAGAGGCGAAAATGTCGCCCGGCCGAGCCTGATGCCACTCATCACCCCGATTTCTTCAACAGAGATCACGGTTTGACTTGATGGTGAGCCATCTTTGGGTGCTTGAGCAAATCCACCTCCAATCCACTCCCCTGCGTCGTTGGTAACAATTCCTTGAGGGATTGGGGCTAAAGCGATGGGATGCTCGTTTGCAACAGGTGCGCCTTGGCTGGTCCAGACTTTGTGATCCAGTCTTGCACCAGCCGGAATGGCAAAGGTGACTGAGTGAATGGGCAATTGTAGCTCTCCTGGATTTTTGACATGGCTATATTGATCGATTGCCGGCCGCATTCCGAATTCAGTTGACTCCCAAGTAATCTCATCGGCCGACCAAGTGATGACGAGGCCAGAATCGGAAATTTTAACTTCGTATGGCGCTTCTGAGCGTGGCTCACTGCTTGCACCTGCCGCCTGCTGACTAGCCATCCACAAAAGAAATGCAGACAAGAAAACGAAACCAAGGGTGCGAAGCCCAGTGCGATAGGCGAAATTTAAATTCATATTAGTTAGTTGATTCTAGCGGTTTCACATCAATTAAATCTGCGAGGACCACCAGACGTTGGTCGTATCGGCCGACAAAATAATCGTAGTCTCCACAGGTCACCAAAATCAGCTGGTTGCCGTTGTCACTGTTCAAAATATTGACGTTGTCAGGCTCTGCCCAAATCAGCCTTGAAATTTTGTAGGTGTATTTCTGATTGTTGTAGTGATAGATAATTTCATCATTTGGAACCAGCCCCGGGAGTTTGGCAAACGGCCCTTTGATGGGCCAGAACGTCGTTGCATGACCGGCCAAGATCATCGACTTTTCATCGCCCGGAAAACGGCCGCCCCCAGCTAAAAGCCCCACATCTTGCCGTAGCTCCTCAATCTGCCACTGATTGTCAACAATAGGGACCGGAACAATTCCACTGTTAAGATCCATTTTGGGTATGATAAGCGTCCCCTCAATCTCATTGCTTGAAATCAACCCTTCTGCGTTTGTAACTGATAAAACGTCTGACTCTGCTTGCGCCTCGATAACTGGTTCTGGCGTTGCATTTGGTTCCGAATCAATAGTGTTGTCAACATCAGCAGATGCTGGAGTAAAAGTAGGGGCTAATGTGCTAATGGGTAATGCGGTTGGTAGGGCAGGTTCAGGAGCTTCATCTAATGGTTCTGATTCGTCTTGCACAATTGCCACCTCGGCCGTGGCCGCCAAAGTTGGAATAGCGCCCAGCTCGCTTGGGGGCGGGAGCAAAGGGGTAAAACTGCGGTTTGTTTGAAGGAAAAGCGCAGTAACACCAGCCAGCACAAAGAGAGCCAAAACTAGCTTGATGAGTGGAGATTTCATCAGAGAGGATTAGAAGATTGGAGATAAAGGCATGTTTCTCGTTAAAAGAGACATGCCTTTTGGGTCAAGCTTTATGATTTGCGAGAATTGACCTGTTGGAATACGAGGTAGCCCACAAGAGTGACGATGCTGAGTAAAACCAGCAGAGTGAATAGCGAAACCCAAATTGAGGGGCCGTATCCCAATTCTGGGATTTCTTGAGGGAAGGTAGGTGTAACCGTTGGTGGAACAGGGGTTGGATCTGGATTGTTTGTTTGCCCCGATGAAGTGGCGGTAGGCTCAGCGGGAGCGCTTGTCGCCGTGGGGACAGGTGGAACAGGTGTTACGGTTGGAGGAACCGGGGTATTTGTGGGGGGAGGCGCTGGAGAAGTTGGGGTTTCTGTGATGGCTGCTTCAACAATTTGAACGTCTGAGTTGGCAACATAAAAGCCAAACAATGCGACAACAATTGCGAGAAGAGAAGCTTGAAACAATTTTTTATTTTGAATCATGGTTATAAGTCCGCTGGCGAAAAGCCTGATAATAAACTTGATGTTCTGAAAAGAAACCGGCCGCCCTTAAGCATTAAAGGCGGCCGGACTGTCATTCTACTGTTTCGACACAATTGGCAAGAAGATTTGCCAGCCACGGTCGATTTGGACGGTGACAGGCCCATGAATGGTCTCAACACCGTTTGTGTCTACATCAACCAGCCAATAGGTGTATGTGCCCGGTCCGGGGACATTGTCTACCAGCGAGTAGTTGTTACCGGGAGCAACGCCACTGTCAATGGTGGCTGGGATCCATGCAACTGATTGAGAATCGGTGATTCTGCCGTTGTCAGAGCGGAGGACCCTGAAGCCGAAGTGATCGATTTCAGATGCCGTTTCCCACAACAGGGTTGCTTGTCGGTTGCCCGTACGCATACCGGTGAACGAGATTAACTCGACGGCTGAGGGTGGAACTGGAGACGGAACTTGGATGATTTCAAAGTCAGAGTCATCTTCGTCGTTATCGTCTTTGTCATTGGTGACATCATCGTCGTTGATTGTATCTGAATCGCCACTGTCGTCAGTAGGATCAGAGTCATCGTCATCACCGCTGTCAGCTGTGATCTCGGCCGTGTTTTTGATCGATTGAGATTCGCTCACGATCTGGGCCACGATGGTGTAAATGGCCATCTCGCCAGGACCTAGATTGTTGCCGGTCCATTCAATGGTGCCGCTTTGACCCAGAGGTGGAGCCGAAGTTGCGGCCGGATTGACAGAGACTAGCGTGAGTTCAGGCGGCAATTTGTCTGCTACTTTGTACTCACCACTATCAAGTTCACCTTGATTCATCACGGTGATTTGATAGGTAATCTCTTGGCCGATGGTGTAAGGGCCAGTTGAAACGATCTCTTTGATCAGAGCTAGGTCATACTCGCCTAAAACGATCTCTTCAAAGTCAGAGTCGTCTTGGTCGTTATCATCTTGGTCATTGGTGACATCATCGTCATTTACGGTGTCAGAATCACCTGAGTCATCAGTTGGATCAGAGTCATCATCGTCACCGCTGTCAGCCGTGATTTCGGCCGTGTTTTTGATCGGCGTACCTGGCAAAGCAGGGGCTGAATCGATGCGAATTACAACGGTGAAGACAGCGATGTCTCCGGCCGCTAAGTTGGTTGCGTCCCATGTAATGGTGCCACTTGAGCCAACAGCAGGGGCAGTCGTTGCGGCCGGATTAGCTGACACAAAAGTGAACTCCGCAGGCAGAATATCTTCCACAGTGTAGTCACCACTGTTGATCTCGCCCTGGTTCATCACCTCGATCTGATAGGTGATTTCTTGGCCAACTTCATATGGTCCAGCTGTGACAACTTTCTTGACCAAAGCCAAGTCGTACTCGGCGAGAACAATCTCTTCAAAGTCAGAGTCGTCTTGGTCGTTATCGTCTTGGTCGTTGGTGACATCATCGTCGTTTACGGTGTCCGAGTCGTCCGAGTCGTCAGTTGGATCAGAGTCGTCATCTTCCCCGCTATCAGCCGTGATTTCGGCCGTGTTTTTGATCGTTCTGCCGGTGGCAGGTGCCGCGTCGATGCGAACCACAACGGTGAATGTTGTGATGTCACCGGCCGCAAGATCGGTCGCGTCCCATGTAATTGAGCCGCTGGCTCCAACTGCTGGTGCAGTTGTGGGTGCGGGATTGGCTGAAACAAAGACCAGTTCGGCCGGCAAGTTGTCTTCAACGGTGTAATCGCCACTGTTGATTTCCCCTTGATTCATCACTTCAATTTGATAGGTGATTTCTTGGCCAACTTCATATGGTCCAGCTGTGACAACTTTCTTGACCAGCGCTAAGTCGTACTCGGCCAAAACGATCTCTTCAAAGTCAGAGTCGTCTTGGTCGTTGTCGTCTTTGTCATTGGTGACATCGTCGTCGTTTACGGTATCAGATTCATCTGAATCATCCGTTGGATCAGAGTCGTCATCTTCTCCGCTATCAGCCGTGATTTCGGCCGTGTTTTTGATCGTTCTTCCGGTCGCTGGTGCCGCATCGATGCGTACCACAACGGTGAATGTTGTGATGTCACCAGCCGCAAGATCGGTCGCGTCCCACGTAATCGATCCACTGTCCCCAACTGCTGGCGCAGTGGTTGGAGCCGGATTGGCTGACACAAAGACCAGTTCAGCTGGCAAGTTGTCTTCCACAGTGTAGTCACCACTGTTGATCTCGCCTTGGTTCATCA
>JAHDGV010000666.1 GCA_020631655.1 Chloroflexota bacterium
CTTATTTTGAATCGTAGGGAGTATGGCCATCAAACGTTTCCATTTCGTTTCCACGGCGGCCGATGGATGAAAGATGTCTTTAACTTGGTTGGTTCTGTTTACGAAATTTTCTGCAGATAGCTCATTCTGTACGCTCTCGGAGACTCCACAAAACGATCTTTGAACAGCTTGACCCATCAAGTTCTACAGCTACAACCTAGCTGAGACGTGGTCTTCTGCTAAAGCTCCTATAAACAGCCCATGGTTTCGGCCAACAAAGTTTGTCCCAAAATACCCCATCAGATTGACAATAACAGGGTTAAGTTTATCCAGAATTTTCATTTACTATAAGAAATAAAGGTTAATTTTATGCCATTAAGTTTGTCCAATTTTCTAAATTCTGGCAAAAAATTTTCCTCGAAAACCGACAACCCAAAAAGGGCTGACATATCATTTAAAACGAGTCAGCCCTTTTCATTTTCGATCAAATTTCGTTGGACACGGTTTTTGTACCCTACGGGATAGGTGTCAGAATAATCCTTACATCCAACCTCTTTACTTAAACAAATTTCGACTTTGAATCGTTCCTGCCTATCGCTGTACCCGGCCGGAGCCGTCTCCACCAGCTAGCCGTTGCACCTCTTCAAGCGTTGAAAGATTGGCATCCCCCAAAATACTGTGTTTCAGGCAAGATGCCGCTACCGCAAATCGGAGCGTCTCTTCGTCTCCCATCCCGGTGTGTAGGCCATAGATCAATCCGCTACCAAATGAGTCGCCGCCGCCCACACGATCCACGATATCGGTGATGTCGTATCGCTGGCTGAGGAAGAACTCTTTGCCGTTGTAGAGGCAGGCGGACCAGCCGTTGTGGCTGGCGCTGATGCTTTCACGCAGGGTAATTGCTTGGTATTTTAAGTTTGGGAAAGTCTCAAACATTTTCTTGGCCAGCGCTTCATAGCGAGCGGTATCAAGATGACCGGCCGTTACTTCGTCATCAACTTCCCCCTCTTCCAGCTTCACGTTTAGCGATTTTTGGCAATCCTCTTCGTTGGCGATACCAACATCAACGTACTTGACCAGTTCAGTCATCACTTCGGGAGCGGACTTGCCATACTTCCATAGCTTCTTGCGGAAGTTGTAGTCGCACGAAATGGTGATGCCGCGCTCTCGGGCCGCTTTGACTGCCACCAACGACAGTTCGGCTGAGGTTTCACTAATCGCAGGCGTAATGCCGGTAATGTGAAACCAGCCCGCTCCGTCAAAGACGGCATCCCAGTCAAAATCTTCTGGCTTGGCCGTACTAATCGCTGAATAGGCCCGATCATAAACCACGTTTGACGCCCGCTGATTGGCACCTGCTTCTAAATAATAAATCCCAACCCGCTCACCTTTTCGGGAAATAAAAGATGTGTCTACATCATAGCCACGCAGGAAACGAACGCACGCATCCGCAATCGGGTTTTGGGGTAGTGCGGTCACAAACGAAGCATCAAGCCCCCAGTTTGACAAGCACAACGCAACGTTGCTCTCGCCACCTCCAAAAAACGCCTCTAATGACGAAGATTGAAAAAATCGCTCAAAACCAGGGGATTTTAAGCGGAGCATAATTTCACCTAAGGTTACAACTCGTTTTGTCATCGTATCTCTCCATATTAAGTAGAGAGTAGAGAAACCGCTTCGCCTAGAGATGAGAGATTGAACTCATCTCTACACTCCTTTCTCTCTACTCTCTTCTACCTTCGCACAGACTTCACAATTTCCACGGCCAATGCCGCCAATCGCTCAATCTCATCAAACTGCTTGCCATTGATGAGGTCTTTCTTCACCATAAAACTCCCGCCGCAGGCATGAACCATCGGCAGGTTTAGATAGTCGGCCAAGTTGTTGGCGTTGATGCCACCGGTTGGAATAAAGGTCACATCGACATAGGGGCCACCAATCGCTTTGAGCGCTTTGATCCCACCAGCCGCTTCGGCCGGAAAGAATTTCATCAGGCTCAACCCTTTGTTGAGCCCCATATTGATTTCAGTGGGAGTCATCACTCCCGGAGTAATTGGCATCTCGTTGGCCAAACACCAGTCAACCACGGCCGCATCAAATCCAGGGGTCACTACAAACTGTGCTCCGGCCGCTTTTGCCGTTTTAGCCTGCTCAACCGTTAGCACAGTCCCAGCCCCAACACACATCTCTGGATGAGCAGATGCCATATTTTCGATTGCTTCGGCCGCCGCAGCCGTGCGAAACGTAATCTCAGCGCAGGGCAGATTACCGGCCATCAAGGCCCCACCCAACGGCACGGCGTCGGCCGCGTCTTCAATTGCAACCACGGGAATAATCCCGATGTCTCCCAAACGGGTCAGAATATCTTTCATCGTTTCGTTCCCGCGCTATACAAAAAAGTCTACAACCAAGACTTTGTCTAAAATCGCTTGCAGATCAGC
>JAHDGV010000667.1 GCA_020631655.1 Chloroflexota bacterium
ATGGTGTAGACTGAGCTTGTCGAAGTCGAGATCGCATATGAACTCAATTAGCCTACGGGACGCCAGCTCCACGTGCCGCTTCGAGCAAGCGATACCACTCAACCCGACTCATTTCAACATCATCGGCCGGAACCGCCTCTGGAATGCGACTTGGATTTAACGATCCGATGATCGGCTGAATGCCGGCCGGATGGCGCAGGAGCCATGCAAAAGCGATGGCCGAAACGGTTGTATTTTTCTCGGCCGCTAACTCTTTGATCAGGGCCGAAACCGCCTTCACATTATCAGGCGCATCATCACCGGGGTTAAAGATGGAGCCACCAGCAACGGGGGACCATGCTTGGATCATAATATCGTTCATGCGACAGTAATCTAGCGTACCCATCGCACCAGCGTAAGGGGTGGTGTTGACCATGTTGGCCGTCATTCCATCACTGATCAGGTAGTGGTGCATGATGTTTAGCTCCACTTGGTTCAAGACCAATTTTTGATCAACGCACGATTGCAGATTGGCGATTTGTGCCCAATTGTGATTGCTGACGCCAAAATAGCGCACTTTGCCACTGCTGTGGAGCTGGTCAAATGCGGCCGCAACTTCTTCCGCTTCAAACAATGGGTCCGGCCGATGCAGGGCTAAAATGTCGACATAGTCTGTGTTGAGCCGTTTTAGGCTGGCTTCAACCTCACGCACAATGTGGCCGGTGCTAAAGTCGTATCGGCCAGGAGGGCCAAAGTCAGGATTGCCCCCAATCACGATGCCAACTTTTTGCTGGAGCACCAGTTTGTCCCGCATCCCCGGCCGTTTGCTAAGCGCATCGCCAACCACTTGGTCCGATTTGCCCATCGTGTAAATATCAGCCAAATCGATATGGGTGATGCCGTTTTCAACGGCCGCGTCGAGCAGTTTCCCAGCTCGTTCAAACATGTCGGCCGTAGGAGGGGTTTTGTCCCAAGTGCCTCCCATGTGCCATGTGCCAAACGCCATGCGTGACACGTCAAGATCTGTGTTTGGAATACGATATGTTTTCATAAAGATTACTCCTTATTGCGAGTGTGCGAGTATGAGGGTTTGCGAGTTGTAACGGGTGAGAGGCATACTCGCCACCAGCCACTCGCTATCTAACGCAAAATGTACCTTCTGCGCTGGAAATCTGTTTAATTGTACCGTTCAGTGGCTTGACTTAAAAAAGCACAATACAAAAGGCTATGGACGGCAGATAAACTGCTGGTTTAGAATCGAGTAGAACAGTGAGAAGTGTAAAGTATAAAGTTTGGAGGGATGGGTCACCATCTCTTGTAACCTCGATCAGTGGTCATTACTTTATATTTGATACTTATAACTTCATACTTTCAGAAGGTATTTTATGAGCAAAGGAAAAATGATCAGCAGTCGGGTTTACCAAGGTAATTCGGCATTTAATTACTTGCCAGAAGGCGATAAATTTTTTTTGGCCGGTGAAAAACCGAAATACAAATTTAATGTAATCGGCACCGGCATCATGGGGCAAGAGCATATCCGGGTGACGATGCTTGAAGGGCGAGCAACGGTTAATGGGGTGTATGATCCCAACGAAGGGAGTGTGGCTGGTGCAAAGGCACAGTTCGCTCAATATTCTGACGATGAGCTAAAAGTGCATCAGTCGCTCGAAGCGGCCTGCATGGACCCCGATGTGGATGGGTTGATTATCGCGACACCCAACTACACCCACATCGATTTGGTTAAAGAGGCGATTAAATCGGGCAAACATATTTTGCTTGAAAAACCGATCGCTACAAATTTGCAGGATGCATACACCATTTACGAAATTGGGGAAGAATATCCGTCAGTTTTCCAGATTGGACTGCAGTATCGCTATAAACCAACCTATCGTGAGGTGATCAACCAAGTGAAAGGGGGTTCTGGATCAGCCGTTGGCGACATTAAATCGATCAGCATTTTGGAACACCGTATTCCATTTTTGGACAAAGTGGATCAGTGGAACAAGTTCTCAGAATTTTCAGGCGATACGCTGGTTGAAAAGTGCTGTCACTATTTTGATCTGCTCAACCTGTTTGCAGGTGCTCGGCCGGTAGACGTGTACGCTTCAGGTAGCCAAGCGGTCAACTTTGTGGGGTACGAATACGACGGAAAGACGTCTGACATCCTTGATAATGCGCTGGTGATTGTGAACTACGAAAACGGAGTGCGCGCCAGCTTTAATCTGTGCATGTTTGCGCCGTTTTTCTACGAAGAGCTGATTCTGTGCGGAGACGAAGGTCACTTAAAAGCGTGGGAGAAAGAGGACTTTTTGCCACAGTCTTCGGCCGGAACCGGCATCGACATTAACCGTGGAGATAGTCAGCCATCATTGCGCATTACCCCGAATTACCCGGCCCGCATTCAGGCAACAGGCCATCACGGTGCAACGTTTATGGAGCA
>JAHDGV010000668.1 GCA_020631655.1 Chloroflexota bacterium
AACCTCCTCCCATCTGGCCTGCCCCGCATTGATAGCCTTGAAATGATTGGAATCACCAAGCGATTCCCCGGCGTGTTGGCCAATGATAATGTTGATTTTGATGTGCAATCTGGCGAGATCCATGCGTTGCTTGGTGAAAATGGTGCAGGCAAAAGCACCCTGATGAAAATTTTGTACGGCCTTTATCAACCAGAAGAGGGGACGATTAAGATGAACGGCCGGCCTATCACAATTAACTCTCCGCAAGATTCTATTCGGCAAGGAATTGGGATGATCCACCAGCACTTTATGCTGGTAGAGACGTTGACTGTTGCTGAAAATGTGGCGTTGGGGTTGAAGTCAGAAAATGGGGTCCGGCTTGATCTAGATTCTGTGAGCCAGCGCATTAGAGAGCTTTCAAAAAACTATAATTTAAAAGTTGATCCAAATGCGATTGTGGGGGATTTGGCCGTAGGTGAGCAACAGCGGGTAGAAATTATCAAGGCTTTGTATCGTGGGGCGGCCCTAATGGTTTTAGATGAGCCAACGGCCGTATTAACGCCGCAGGAAGTTGAAGAGCTGTTTGCTGTGTTCAAAAAGATGGCGGCTGAGGGACATGCTTTAATTTTTATTTCGCACAAATTGCACGAGATTTTAGAATTGACAGACCGAGTAACCGTCTTGCGGAATGGGCGGGTGACTGGTAGCCGGGAAACGGCTGGAGCCACTAAAAAAGATCTTGCATCGATGATGGTCGGCCGGGATGTAATTTTGGAGCGGGAGAAAACCGAGCAAGAAGCTGGATCAACTCGGTTGGTCATGCAAGACGTTTCTGCGACCAATCGAAACGGTGTTCAAGTGTTAAAAAATATATCTCTCGAGTTAAAAAGCGGTGAGATTGTGGGTGTGGCCGGGGTTTCTGGCAACGGTCAAAAGGAGTTGGCAGAGGCTATCGCGGGACTGCAAACTGTCGGATCGGGTTCCATTACGATAGAGGGAAAAGACGTAACCCATCTACCCCCGTTGGCCATGCTTGAATCAGGGTTGTCATACATTCCTGAAGAGCGCATGCACGATGGGGTGATCAAAAACTTTACTGTTGCAGAAAACTTAATGCTGTCTGATCATGGCAAAGAGCCATACTCGCGCGGCATTTTTATGCAGTTTAATAAGATCGCTGACCATGCCAGACAAATTATTCAAAACTATGAGGTGAAGACTCCCTCGATGGAGACACCCATCAAAAATTTATCTGGTGGTAATATTCAAAAATTGATTTTAGGCCGTGAGCTGGCTCGTCAGCCACGGGTTCTAATCGCGGCTCAACCGACCCGTGGGGTTGATATTGGGGCGATTGAATATATTCATGAGCGGCTGTTGGAAGAGCGTGAGAACGGGCTGGCTACAATCTTGATATCAGAAGACTTAGATGAAGTGAGAGCTCTTTCAGATCGGATTGTTGTGATGTTTGACGGCGAGATTATGGGGATTGTCAACAACAAAGATACAACAATTGAGCAACTGGGCTTAATGATGGCTGGCGAACGGATTAGCGATTAGCTCAATCAAATTAAGTAACCTGAGTTGTGGATAATCCAATCCCTGTCATACGGCCGAGAAAATTTACTCGAGGCAATAAAAACAAGCCGAATGACTGGGATTTTAAAGCTAAGCCAAGTTGTTTGCGTGAAAAATCCCAGTCACTGACCCGTTCTAACTGTCTAACCGGTAGGTGGTTCGGCCAGTGACAGGGATTAATGTCGTTGATT
The DNA here is from genome assembly GCA_020631655.1 of Chloroflexota bacterium. Lineage (GTDB taxonomy): Bacteria > Chloroflexota > Anaerolineae > Promineifilales > Promineifilaceae > WTJY01. Next base: position 1,749 of record JAHDGV010000668.1, read on the forward strand.
TCTTATCCGAAACTGAGGTTAAGTACCCAATCTGAATAAAAAAATCTCTGAAGTTTTTGTCGAAGAAAGCGGGTAACATCAGCTCTATCAATCCGACATATGATGAATACCTAAACGAATCGGTATCTAGAGCAAATTAAGAGGATAATCCGGCTCGTGTGGTTAATTCTACTGAGCCGTAAAATTGAAGAGTCCACATATCAACTGGAATTTAAGTAACTTATTTTTATCAGGAGAAGATAGATTTCATGAAGAAAGTTACATTTGCCATGATGATGGCATTTTTGTTGCTCCTCGCGGCTTGTACAGGTGATGACCTTGCAGGCACGATTGAGGAAGTAGCCGAAGAAGTCGGCGAAGTAGCGGAACAAGTTGCAGACAATGCAGAAGAGATCGCTGAAGAAGTTGAAGAAACTGTCGAAGAAGTAACCGACACCGCAGAAGAAGTCATGATGTCAGATTTGGAAGAACTGACTGTGGCTTACTTCCTTGAGTGGCCTACTCCAAACCAATTCGCTCAAATCGAACAATTGTATGATGAAGCACTTGGCATCCCTGTAAACTGGGTCAGCTTTGACACCGGTGTGGCGATGAGCGCGGCAATGGCATCTGGTGATGTTCATATCGCTTATTCACAAGGGCTTGTTCCTTTTGCTAACGCGGTTTC
>JAHDGV010000112.1:0-11918 GCA_020631655.1 Chloroflexota bacterium
CTAACTTTCCGGTGATTTTAATCTTGGTCTTTTAATTCCATGTGTAAAGTTTGTTTAACGGCTACCGCCTTCTTCCTCACCTCTTTTGACAGAGAAGGTACCATGCGTTTGGTGTGGTGAACCGTATGTCGAACCATCATCGCTTGACTACCTGTTTTTTCAAATCCGATCTCTTGCAGGCCGGATTGGAGCCAGCTTTGATAGCGCCGAACACAGACATAAAATGGCCGATCATCGTCTGGTGGACAGACACTAACGGCCGCGCGGAATATATCTTCGCTACGAGCATTGGAATTGGGATGGACAAAAACCCGAATCCAAGTGCCCGTTTTGCCTTTTGTAAAAACAACTACGCTCGATAGCTCGCCATCTTCATGCATAACCCAAACGTTATTTAGCATCTCACCGTTTGGGGGTGGTTCAACCAGCTGAATCAGGCGTGGGACAACGTTCCGATAGAGTAAAGAGATGTCCCATTCATCTTCTGGCGTTGCTTGTCTCAAACTAAGCGGGCTGACCCAACGGCTTGGCAATTTCTTGAGTTGCCAAATATCTTGCCGGGTGTAAACGGCAAAACCTGCGTGGCGCATCACAGGGAGTTCATCCCCTAATTCATCAACTTCTGCGATTAAGTTGTGAATACCACGGCCGCCCGCTTTTTTGATCAGAGCCTCTAAAAAGGCGATCCAAAGATTTTCAGTGTTAACGGACTCATCGTCTTTTTCCTCTGCTTCAGCAACGGTAAATGCAGAGCCTAAACATAAAATATGTGCTGTCGCTTCGTCGGTTCCCTGATGTAGTTGGGCAAAGCCAACCGCACTCCCATTATCATCTTTCCAGATGTATGTAGGATATTGGCCCCCGATAAACATGTTGACAAGTGCTTCACGCAGAGGCCAAACCTCTTGTGTTAAAGCTGATCTTGTGTGGAAAAGTGTTCCCTGATCACCTAACCGGTGCACGAGCGGGATATCTCTTAAAGTAAATGATCGAATCATTCAGATGGCGAAACGCTAATTGGCATTCTGAATAGCCAAGTTCGATAAATTGTAAACGGCCGTCAGTTTGCGCAGTTCCAGTACATTTTTAATAGAAAAAGTTTAGCAGTTGCGTACCCCTTTAGCAAGCCCCCAATCAGGTTTGTAACCGCTCCTCATATACTCTTGGAGCACTGTAAGAGTAAAAGTAATCTGTTCACTCAAAACAACAGATTTTGCTATACTTTCACGAATATTGTTAAAAATAACCTAATCGTTTTAGCAAACACCTGTCGAGGATAAACGAACTGGGTTCCACTAATTAAGAACCAATGACTATAACAGTTTTCCACCCTTCGATATTACAGGAGAAGATATGGCTTCAATAGCAGGTTTGAGAACAACGCTTGTCGAGGGCGTCCGCTATCGCGGAAACATCGGCCACTGGAGTTGGGTCGCCCACCGGCTCACAGGATTAGGCATCTTAGGATTTCTAACAATCCACGTTTGGGATACTGCCAATGCCACATTTGCACCACACATTTACGCTTGGTCCATTGATGTTTTTAAACATCCATTCTTCGGCGTAGGGGAAGTTGCGATTTTGGGGGCAGTTTTATACCACGCTTTTAATGGGCTTCGGATTACCTTGCTCGACTTTAAGCCGGAGTGGTGGCAATACCAAAACAGTAGTGCTCGTTGGGTTTGGGGGGTATTTATTCTTGTCTTTGCTCCGATGGGTATTTATCTCCTGATTAGTATCTTTACCCACTGCGCTGATATCGCGGCCGAAGGGGCAAGTTGTTGGGTACTGCCATCGTTAGCGGACTATCCGCTTTCTGATTACAGGAATTAAGGGGGAAATATGGCTAGCGCAACAAAACAAGTCACGACAAACGAAAATTTTGAACGGTATGCCTACCTGTTCATGCGATTATCAGGAATTGCCCTGCTTTTCTTAGCAGTTGGTCATGTTCTGATCCAACTTATCCTTAATGATGTCCATAATCTGACACTACAATTTGTAGCTGATCAATGGAGTTCTTGGGGATGGAAGGCGTATGATTCACTCTTACTTATGTTGGCTGTACCGCACGGCTACAACGGGTTACGTAACATTCTTGAAGACTACATTCACAACGAGCGACTGATGCGTATTATTTCGGTTTTGCTAACTGTTTTTGTGATTGTGACTGTGATCTATTCTTTGATCGCCATCATTACGTTTGATCCAGCCTCGGTTCCCAGAGGATAAATGCTCAGCATTGTTACTTAGGATTAGTTGTTAGTCGCGGCTAATCAGTTTGGGGATTAGAACCAACAGGGCTGTTTCTCTGCGAGAAAAATAGTCCGAACACAAGCGAGAAAACAAACAAATGAAACCAATTATTCACACACATGACGCAATTGTTGTAGGGGCCGGTGGCTCTGGGCTGATGGCTGCACTTTATGCCAGCCGTGGAGCAGATGTTGCAGTTGTTTCAAAACTATATCCTACCCGCTCACACACCGGAGCGGCTCAAGGTGGTGTAAGTGCTGCCCTTGGGAATAACGAAGAGGATCGCTGGGAATGGCATGCATATGACACCGTAAAGGGGTCAGACTATTTGGCGGACCAAGATGCTGTTGATGTGCTTTGTAAAGAAGCGATCGACGCTGTGGTTGAGCTAGAGCACATGGGATTGCCGTTTGATCGGTTCCCAAATGGCAAAATTTCTCAACGTCGTTTTGGTGGACACACCAACAATGATACGGGTAAACCGGTGATGCGGGCGTGCCATGCGGCCGACCGTACCGGCCACATGATTCTGCAAACGCTGTACCAACAGTGCATCAAAAACGAAGTTAACTTCTACGACGAATACCAAGTAGTAGACCTGATTCGGGTTGATGACACCATTCGCGGTATCGTTGCGATTGAAATTTCAAACGGCCAATTCCACATCTTCCACGGCAAAGCGGTAATCTTTGCGACTGGCGGTTGGGGCCGTTGCTGGGAAGTAACTTCAAACGCTCACTCACTCACCGGAGACGGTGCGGCACTTTGCTTACGCCGTGGTATTCCACTTGAAGATATGGAGTTCTTCCAATTCCATCCAACTGGAATTTTCAAACTTGGTATTTTGATTACTGAGGGTGTACGCGGTGAAGGTGGTGTTTTGATCAACAGTGAAGGTGAACGCTTCATGGAGAAGTATGCACCTAGCATCAAAGACTTGGCATCGCGGGACGTTGTGAGCCGCGCTATCTTCTTAGAAACAAAAGCGGGACGGGGGATTAACGGCCAGAACTATGTTCACTTGGATGTAACGCCTGACACCGTAAACCATTACTTCAAACAAGATGGATATACGGATCGCCACATCGATAAAGAATATATTGAAGCAAAACTGCCAGACATCGCTGACTTTACCAAGACTTATCTAGGCGTTGACCCAACCGTTGACCCGATGCCGATTCAACCGACGGCTCACTACGGAATGGGTGGTATTCCAACCAACGTTGATGGTGAGGTATTGCTAAACAACGATACAGTAATCAAAGGATTGTATGCGGCCGGTGAATGTGCGTGTGTCTCTGTACACGGCGCAAATCGCTTAGGTACCAACTCTTTGGTTGACTTGGTTGTATTTGGCCGTCGGTCAGGTATGAAAGTGGCTGACTACTGTAAAGATGCAGAATTGTTGCCATTGCCGGAAGGTTCAGCGGATGAAATCATGGCTGAGTTTGAGCGGATCCGTAACAACACTGGATCTGTGAAACACCATGACATCCGTAAAGAGATGCAGGCAACGATGACCGAGAACGTGGGTGTGTTCCGTATCCAAGAAAATATGGACGCGGCCGTTGTTGAGCTTGCGGCTCTCAAGAAAAAATATGTCGAAGAAATGTCAATCGATGACAAAGGTGCATTGTTTAACACCGACATTTTGGAAGCATGGGAATTGGGCTGTTTGCTCGACTGTGCCGAGGTTACCGCAGTATCAGCTGCTAACCGTAAAGAGAGCCGTGGTGGACATGCTCGTGATGACTTCCCAGAACGAGATGATGAAAACTGGCTCAAACACACCATGTGCTATCTGCAAGAAGATGGCAGTTTAACCATCGATTACAAACCTGTGGTTATTGGCCGTTACGAGCCAAAACCGCGCGTATATTAAGAGGCTTTTGGCTCTTGGCTTTTGGCCGTTGGCGTCGCAACGCTTACGGCTAAGAGCTAACAGCTAATAGCTAATAGCTAACAAATGAAAGCATCACTACGTGTAAAACGCTATAACCCAGAAGGTGGTGGTAAACCACATTGGGGCGAATATACTCTTGACGGAGTTAGTCAAAATGACTCTGTTCTTGACCTTCTGCATCGGATCAAATGGGAACAAGATGGTTCCTTGACCTTACGCCGTTCATGTGCCCACGGTGTTTGTGGTTCAGACGCCATGCGGATTAATGGGGCCAACGCCTTGGCGTGTAAAACCTTGGTTGCTCGTTTGGGCAGCGGGGACAACGTCAAAATTCAGGTTGAGCCGATTTTGGGATTACCTGTTGTAAAAGACCTGGTTGTTGATATGGAACCGTTTATGGAGCACTATCGCTCGGTTATGCCGTTCTTCATTAACAACGACAATGTGCCAGAAGACGGCCGTGAGCGTCACCAAACGATTGAAGATCGTGAGCGCTTTGACGACACCACAAAATGTATTTTGTGCGCTGCTTGTACAACATCTTGCCCAAGTTTCTGGGCCAATGGTAAATATGTTGGACCGGCCGCTATTGTGCAGGCTCATCGCTTCATCTTTGACAGCCGCGACAAAGGGGCTGAAGAGCGCTTGAACATTGTGAACGAGCAGTTTGGTGTGTGGCGCTGTAGAACCGCATTTAACTGCACCAACGCTTGTCCACGCGAAATCGAGGTTACCAAAGCGATCGCTGAAGTTAAGATGGCGATCACTAACGGAATTATCTAGATTTTTAGTGAAACAAATTGGTTTTTAAACAGAGCCCTGGCCATTGTGCTGGGGCTTTTTTATTGCTAAAAGCGGCTAAATAAACCCTTTTGAAAACGGTAAGTAAGATCAGCTGATAATGGCTCATCAAATATTAAGCAATCCTTGAATTTTGCTGACTTTATGTTGGGTTAGATTATAATATCTTGGTGTTTGCGTTTTATTGGGCCATATCAGTATTTCAAAAAAATATGAACAGAAAAATCCTTCGAACAGCTTTCGTTTTTATCGTAACCGTCACAAGTTTTACATTCTTGTCGAGCGCGGCCGAGGCCTTTGGCCCTTACTGCATGCCGCTTGAGACAGGGGAAAAATATGTTTGTAGCTTTGCCGCGGTAGAACCTCAGTTTTCACGACCAGAAACTGTGCAAGATGACTTCGTGCTGACGCGCACCTACGGCCGTTTGGCCGACTATGCTAACGTTCACGCCGCTCCTGGCCGTGATAGTGAAATTGTGCGCAACGTAGGAGATGGTTTTCTGTATGTAACCACGCAAGGGATGTTCCAAGACTCTAACGGGGAATGGTGGCATATGATCAACTTGGGTGAATATGTTCATCGGGATGACATTAAGATGACCGAACAGTCAACTTTCCGCGGTGTTGAGGTGAACTATCAACCAACTCGGCCGTTTGGCTGGGTTGTTGTACGTAACTTCACCCCATCTACTGCGCCGGGGCTAGAACCTGACGAACGTTATGATGAAATGCTACGCTACGACTTTTTCGAAGTTTACAATGCGGTTGAAGCAGATGATGGTTGGCTTTGGTACGACATCGGTGACGGCCGTTGGGTTAACCAGCAGTTTGTGAGCTTGGTTGATGTAGATGAGCGGCCGGAAGGGGTTGGCCCTAATGACTTCTGGACTGAAGTTGATCTGTATGAACAGACCTTGGCCGCATATGAAGGCGACACGATGGTGTTTGCTACGTTGATTTCATCTGGGCTAAATCGTTGGCCAACTTACGAAGGATTGTTCCAAGTTGATACTGAAAATCGCTTTGAAGAAGCCAAGATGGGTGGTGCTGAAGGGCGCGTAGACTACTACTACGTTGAAGATGTGCCACACTCGATGTATTTTGATCTGCGCAACGAAATCGCTTTGCACGGCGCATACTGGCACGATCGTTTTGGCTACAAACACAGCCATGGTTGTGTAAATATGCCGGTTCAAGACAGTGAATGGATTTTCAATTGGTCTGAAGATCGAGGGCAAGAAGATTTCTGGGTTTATGTTTGGGAATCTAGCCCGTCGCAATATTTTGAACGGTATGATCCTGAAGATCCGTTTGTAGGTGCGTAAGCGTCGATGGATGTAATCCATCGGTTAAAACAAAAAACCTGCTGAAGCAGGTTGAAAAAACGACAAGGCTCTCAACTTTTTGTTGAGAGCCTTTTTTATTGCCAGCCAGTAGTTTTGGCGAAGCTTAAAATCTGGTCGCCGTGCGAAATAAAATCTTCGGCCGACAAGCTATCGATGTCAATCCAACGCGGTTTTTCTGACTCCTCATCTTCAACCGCATCATCGGCGTGGGGCGTTGTTGTGAGCGGGGTGCAAGCGTAGAAAAAGAGAAAGGTGTGGACAAAAATGTTTTTTGGATCATAGTAGAAAAAGTCCTGATCAAATGCGAGCAGTTGATTAACCTGTGCTTCAATCCCGGTTTCTTCCTTGATCTCTCTTAGCAGGGCTTCTTCGTTGGTTTCACCTAGTTCAATGCCACCGCCCGGCAGGCTGAGCCGAGAAGCGTTCCGATTTTTCATCAGCAGAATCTTGTTTTCGTGGATGAGAAGACCATAGACGCTCGGCCGGAAATGAGACAAATCGGCAACGGGTAAATCTTTGTACCCACCTGAAAAAACGCGTGCGTTAACCGTTTTCATCGCTGCCTCTTAAAGACTCGATGACACCGGCGACATCGGCCGGTTGCCATCCTTCAGGTTTTAGCACTTTGCCGTCAGCCCGGCGTGGCCCATCTAGCTTGCGCATGTTCGCATCGTGTACCTCTGCAAAGACAGGGTCTGGGTTCACCCCGCAGGCCCAAATCGCCCCATAGGTCACATACAGCAGATCAGTTAGCTCGTGAATTAGCGCGGTCATATCGCTTGTTTCATCCTGCATCAACCGATCGATTTGTTCATTGACCTCGTTGTATTCTTCTCGGATTAAAGTTTTGCGTAGATCCAGTAGCTCTTTGCTGGGCATGGTCGGCCGGTCAGGTGCAGCGGCCCCCATCGTAACGTGGAAATCTTTGATTTTGTCAGCGTTGGTTTTCATGCGGCTAAGTATATCAATTTGGACGGCCGCAGGCTGGTTTTGCTGTAGAAATTTAGGCGGTCATCCGGTCGGGATTTAGATTTGAAAATACAAGCAGGAGCAGGGTGACAAGGGGGAAAATAATGAGCAGGATTCCATCAAAAAAGTAGGTGTAAAAAGGCATCAGCAACACAAATAGGGTTATTAAATTTCTGTAATTGCGAGAGCTACTGCCGATCAGGATAAAGGCCGGGATGAGCAGCATGAAGTGGTAGATTTGTAGATAGTTGGTCAGGATCAGATTGGTGCACAGGGCGGCCGCAATGCTGAGATAGAGTGGCGGCCGGACGGTGATCATGTAAACGGCAAAAACGAGTAATGTTGCCCCAATAAGCCAGATAGAGGGATTGAGAAATGGGAATGAAATCGAAACACCGCCTGCAAAATCAAGCTGATGGATGTTCTGAGGGGGAGTTACCCGTAAAAAGGTGATGTAGTCTTGGATCCACGTTGCCCGCCAAACAAAGGTAAGTAAGAACGTAACGATGGGAATGATATATATTTTGGCTTGTTGTTTAAAATCCCAGCCAACCGTTTGCCATAAAATGATGGCGCCCACCATCCACATGTGGATCGGTTTGGTTGCCATCAGGAGCAGGCCAAGGCCAAGTAACCACGGATTTTTACGCTCTAAGGCGATGAGGCTGATCGCAATGAATCCAAGCAGAATCCCTTCCCACTGCCCTAAAAATGCAAACAGGGCATACGAGAAGCTGGCAAAGCAGATCAGCAGGGTCATGTAATTGGGCTGCTTATCAAATTTAAAGATGAGGGTGATGGTGGCAACAAATGAGAGCAGATTGAAAATGATCCAGCCGATTTGGTAAGGGATGAGGGTAAACGGCCAGACCACCGCCATCGCCCAAGGCATCAGGAAAAAGGGTTTGAAGATTAGCCTGTGATAGATGAGTTCAGGCGCTTTGACGCTGTAGACGAAGCCATGATAGTCGCTCCAGTTTTCTGTTAGGGGGAACCAGATGGTGATGACGGCCGAAAAGATGAGTACCAGCAGGTTGGCCGTGCCGATTTTGGTGAGTGGATTTGCGTTTTCCATTACCAATCATTTTAGCCGACTTAGGTGGCAAAAGGCGTGAAGATTCCCTGGTAAGTGGATAAAAAATAACCCTCTTTTGGTCCTGATATAGGACAAAAGAGGGTTATTAACTGACACTACGCCTTTGGTGATAAAGACCTCGGAGGTTTAATTTCTCGGAAGGATAATGATCCTTTAGAAGAAAACCTCCGAGGTCTGTCAGTACGTTGGGTCAGGCATTCAATTTCTTTTGAATGTGGTTGGACTAAGCGAGGCCCAATAGCTCGACTTCAAAAATGAGGGTTGCGCTGGGAGGAATGACCGGCGGATAGCCTCGAATGCCGTAGGCCAAATCGTGAGGGATGACCAACTGACGTTTTCCGCCAACTTTCATCGTGGCCACACCTTCATCCCAACCGGGAATAACACGGCCGCCGCCAACTGGGAACTGAAACGCTTGTCCACGCTCAATTGAGCTGTCGAACATGCTTCCGTCTTCTAACCAGCCAGAGTAGTGAACTGAAACGGTCTGCATCGGGCTTGGAGAAGGTCCGTCTCCTTCGGTGAGGTCAACGTACTTTAGGCCGCTTTCGGTTGTCGTGTAGTCAACAGAATCAACGATGGCCGGTTTGCGTGGTTTTTCAACATCAACCAGCTCAACCTCAAACTTGAGCGTCGCGTTAGGTGGAATAGCTCCACCGGCCCCACGAGCACCATAGCCAAGTTCAGGTGGAATGATGAGGGTAGCCTTGCCACCTACGTTCATCATGGCGATTCCTTGATCCCAGCCCTGAATCACGCGTCCTTGACCAAGCGGGAATTTGATCGGGTCGCCCCGTTTGTGTGAGTTGTCAAACTCGGTCCCATCCATCAGGGTTCCGATATAGTGAACGGCTACGGTATCGCCATTTTCGGCCGCCGGTCCGGTCCCTTTTTCATGTTCAATATATTCGATTTGTGCTTCTGACATGTTGTGTCCTCGTTTAATTTTTTTTACGCACCTTTTCTAGAAAGACTTCGGAAGTTTTCAATAAATCTTTCTGGTTCTTACTCAAGAAGCTGAAACTTCCGAAGTCTATTGGTGTGTAACTTTAGCTATTAATTGGTTGCAGGCTGGGGCATTGTACCTGATTCAGGGGAGGGCGCTGTGATTTATATAGGTTCTATATTTTGACTGCGGTAAATAAAAAGCGATTGACACAGAAAAAATAACGATGGTCAGCACTGCGTTGTTTCAGCTCTGTTTTAAACCGTTCTGCCTGCTCCGCCGTAATCTTTCCGGCCGTTTGACCCACCCGTAAGCTGTATTCAACCATTTGCCCTGAATAGCTATCAAGCAGATAGCTGGTGTTGATGAGGGGAATCGCTTCGACTTGAATGGCAGAAAATTTGGCCGCTACCAAAAGTGCTTCTAGCTGACCGGGTAAATGTGGGCTGGGTATCGACGATTCCCATTCGGCGAAAAGCTGGCGCATAAACGGCTGATCATCACACTCAAGCAATACGTTACGCCAATCAGTTTCAACGATGGCGACGCGGCCGCCCGGTTTTAGCACCCGATGCATCTCTTGGATGGTTTGTGCCACATCTGGCAAATACAAAAGCAACTGGGTGCAGGCAATGGCGTCCAAGCCGTTATCCGGTTCAGGGATGGCAGTTACTGATCCTTCTTTGAGCTCGATTTGACCTAAATCTCCACATCGCCGCTGGGCTAAAGCCAACATCGGCCGGCTGTTATCGATGCCCAAAACGTATCCGGTTGGTCCAACGGCCAGCGCCAACTCGCGAGTCAAAAGCCCCATACCACAGCCCATGTCTAAAACCCGTTCACCAGCCCGCAAATTTAGCGCGGCGATGGTTTGTGCTCGCTGGCGCACAATTTCCGGCATCAGGTAGGTCCGCTCAGTTTCGGCCGCTAGTTCCTCGTCGTATTCAACCATGGTGTTTTTTAGACCAGACTGGTCTTACAGAATATCTTGGCTGTTGATGATTTTAATCCCGGCCGATTGCATCTCTTCAAGCGCACGATCCACATCGCCCGGTTGTAAGTTCACTCCACGGCAAGCATCTTGAATGACGTGGGTGTTAAATCCCAACCGATTGCCGTCCATAGCGGTGAACTTGACGCAGTAATCGGTGGCTAAACCGACCAAGTACAAGTCGGCGACGCCTAACTCTTTCAAATAGCCAAACGCTCCGGTTGAGATTCGATTGCCGTTAGATCCGGCCGAATGTAGCTCTTCTAAGTTCATGGTAGCGGCACCATTGTCAAAGAAACCGCTATAGCTGTCGATTTTGATGTTTGTTCCTTTGCGGAAGATGGTGGCTACTTTGTCGGTGTTCAACCCATCCACAAACGCTGCCCCATGTGATCCTTGTACACAATGAACGGGCCACAAAATCTGGTCCAACCCGTGTAAATCAATCACCTGTCCCGGTTCTGTGCCGGGATGGTTGGCCGCAAAGCTACCGTGATCGGCCGGGTGCCAATCCTGTGACATGATCACAAGGTCAAACTTGCTTTGTAACTGGTTGACTAATGGGATGATTTGATCCCCTTCGTTGACGGCGAGGGCTCCACCGGGGCAAAAATCGTTTTGAATGTCGATAATATAAAGGGCTTTCATAGTGCTGTTTTTAGTAACTCAACTTCGGCCGCAATGTAACCAAATGCGGACCAATAACCTGTCTCGATAACCTGTTTGTATATTGTCATGGCTCTTTCCACATCATCATTATATAGATACCAAGTTGCAACGCCATATCCTTGGGTTGCTAAATTCAAGAGCCTTTCTTCCGGCCGATCTGTTTCAGTATTTAGGAGCGATTCGGGTGAACTGCTTCCTTTATACATCATCAATCTGCGATGATAGCTGTGGCTTTCGATCAGGGTCATGTCTGGGGAAATGTGGGTTAATAAATTTTCTGCGGCTTGGGTTTGCCCCATTCGGCGCAGGGTTGTGTAATGCCAGTCGACAGTTGCACAAATTGAGTCAGGATTGTCTGAGTAGCTGAGGCAAGTCTCATACGCTTTGGCCGCCGCCTCAAAGTCGCCGGTTAAATATCGGGCCAGCCCCAGATGGTACCAAATGTTGAAATGGCCGTTTGAAGTTGGCTTATTTTGAGCGTTGGGAATCCCATCTGGTTCAATTTCGACCGGCTGATCTTGTGCCAATTCTGCCGCTTTTTCAAAATCTTTTATCGCTTTATCAAATTGGCGGGTGGTAATAAAACGATGCCCACGATGGCGATAAAGTTGATAGGCATGGGGGTAAGCTGAAACGGCTCGGGTGTAGACTTCAAACATCTCATCGAATCTATAAAGGTAAGCGAGTCGTCGGCCGAGCCAGATCGTATTCTCTAAAGTTGGCTCTTGATTAAAATTAGCTTGGGCCTCGGCTAGGTTATTCTTGGCTAATTCTTTCCCAGCAGGTGAGATGGGATGTTCTGGAAACGGTGAACGGGTTAACGGATCAATGAGGACCATATCAATTTACTTCCCGATTCCAAACGAGTCACTTTCTTCGCTGAAATGGGGGATACCGTCTGAAACCATCTCCCAAGGCGCTTTTGATCCGACATAGATATG
>JAHDGV010000112.1:12018-15195 GCA_020631655.1 Chloroflexota bacterium
CGCCAATTTCCGGCCGAGCTTTCAAACGAAGTCAGATTCTCTTCCCCCTGCACAATGTTGAGCGCGGCCGTGTCGTACAGCCCGCCGCTGGCGTACAACGCCCCATGCGCACGACGGCATTTTGAGCAGTGGCAGTGCTCAATGCATTTTGCGGGTGCCAGCAATTGGTAACGGATGGCGCCACACAGGCAACCGCCTGAAATCGGGTTGAAATCCATACTTACTCCTTGGGTTGTGCGTGTCAACTTTGGTTAGTTTAGCTGGTTATCTGGCAAGGGGCGAAGTAAGATATTGGCACTCTCAGGGCTTCTCTAAAGCCCACAAAATTACCCAGAGATAACATAGATTTCACCGATTGAAAAAAATTTCTGTGTAATCTAAGTAATCTGTGGATAAAATTTTAAGAGAGTAAGACAATCGCTGGGTTCAGGAGCAACGGAGGAAATCAAAGATGGCATCATTTAAACCGATTTATGAACGAGCGGCCGTCCGCAAAGGGGGAGAGAAGGAGCTTCTGAGCATGTTGACAGGCAGATCAAAATCGGCCGATGAGCTGGCCGCCATCCCAGATGATCGCTATTTGGCCGAGATGACTCGGCGCATTTTTAGTGCCGGATTTGTGTGGGGGGTGATCGACAAAAAATGGCCCAATTTTGAGCGTGCCTTTCATGGCTTTGATATAAACCAAAATGCACTGATGCCGGATGAGGCTCTGGAAGCTTTAACTGCTGATGCGAGCATTGTGCGCAACGGGCAAAAGATTTTTACGGTTCGGGAGAATGCGAAGTTTATTCAGTCAATTACGGCCGAATACGGAAGCTTCGGCCGGTTTTTTGGGGATTGGCCGGTAAGTGACCAAGTCGGTTTGCTCGATGTGTTGAAAAAGCGGGGTAAACGGTTGGGTGGTAACTCGGCCCAATATTTTCTACGGTTTATGGGCAAAGATAGCTTTATCCTTTCTAAAGATGTGATCGCTACGTTGGTAGATGCGGGGGTCATCGATAGCTACAAAGCAACCTCGAAACGGGATCTAAAAGCGATTCAGGCCGCATTCAACGAATGGAACCAGGAGATGGAGCTGTCGTACACAAATCTCAGCCGGATTGCGGCGATGTCGATCGATGCGCCTTAAAGCTATTTCCGTTTAGATCGCATCGCCTTTTTCTTGGTCACAGAATCATCGGCCAGCAACGCTTGGTATTCGGTTGAGTTGGCATTGATGAGGGCGATTTTGCCTTCAGCGTTGGCATGTACCCCCCAGCCGTACCGTTTAGGGAGTGGGGAAGCTCGAAAACAAGGTTGACCTTTTGAGAAGTAAATCTCCCGTTGCTCATCCCATTTGTCTTTTGGGAACTCTTTGCGGATCGCATGAACCGTAAACAGCACTTCGTCAGACGTAAATTGATAGGGATTGTCTAACAACAGTTCATATTGGTAGTTGGCAACTGACTTTTTGTTTTTGATAGGGGGAACCTCACCGGCGGCCGTGGGGCAGTCTTCTGCGATCTCTATTAAGGTGTTGTAGTAATTTGTCGTATGCACGTTATTCCTCGCTTGCAGGCTCTGAATCAATTATCGCCAATAGTGTACCGGTTAAATAGGCTATTTTGTGACCTATTAAAAGTTTGATCTATTTCAAGCTGTTTTTTCCTTGTTTGAGAGTAGAAGCTTAAATGCACTCATCTTTACAAAACCTAGACAAATATCTAATCATTTCTTAATTGATAAATTTATCATTAGATAAATCTGTGCAATAGATAGACAATTGCTTGTCGGCCGTAATACTTCACAACAACCGAGATTGTTAACTTACCAAACCTAGACTATCAAAGGATTGAAGAATTATGAAACGACTATCTATTTTAATCGCAATGTTGGCACTGATGCTGACACTCGCTGCTTGCGGCGGAACACCAGAACCAACCCCGGCTCCTGAGCCAACCCCAACTGAAGAACCGGCTCCAGAACCAACGGAAGAGCCAGAACCAGCCCCCACCGAAGAACCAATGGCTAGCAACACGATCGTAGACATCGCTGTAGCTGACGGCCGTTTTGAAACCCTAGTTGCTGCTGTAACCGCGGCCGACCTTGCTGGCACTTTGTCTAGCGAAGGCCCATTCACCGTATTTGCTCCAACTGATGATGCATTTGCGGCATTGCCAGAAGGGACAGTTGAGTCTCTGCTTGAAGATCCAAGTGGCGCACTCACCGACGTACTGCTCTACCATGTAGTAGAAGGCAGTGTACCGGCCGAGACCGTTGTAGGACTAGACAGCGCAACCACAATTGGCGGCTCTGATGTATCGATTGCCGTTGTAGACGGCGGCGTTGTACTCAATGACAGCGTGAACGTCATCATCACCGACATTATGGCTGATAACGGAATCATCCATGTGATCGATGCCGTATTGCTACCACCTAGCATGATGTCTGACGAAGACATGGATGACGGTGAAATGATGGAAGAGCCGACCCAAACCATCGCCCAAATCGCTAGCGAAGCGGGAACATTTAACACTTTAGTTGCGGCTTTAGACGCGGCCGGATTGGTTGACACATTTGCAGGTGAGGGTGACTTCACCGTATTTGCTCCAACCGACGATGCGTTTGCGGCCCTACCAGAAGGTACGGTTGAATCATTGCTTGAAGATCCAAGCGGTGCATTGACCCAGATTTTGACCTACCACGTTGTGGAAGGTTCAGTCTTGGCTGAAACTGTTGTAACCCTTGATTCAGCAACAACCCTACAGGGTGAAGATGTTTCGATTGCTGTGGTTGATGGTGGCGTTGTGTTGAACGACGCAGTGAATGTTGTAACAACAGACATCAAAGCAACCAACGGTGTGATTCACGTTATCGACGCAGTTCTGTTGCCACCAAGCATTTCTCAAAGTGCTGATGAGGCGATGGATGACGGCGAGATGATGGAAGAAGCAGCTAGCATCGCTCAAATCGCATCAGATGCAGGCTCATTCACCACTTTGTTGGCGGCCCTAGAAGCGGCCGGCTTGGCTGATACATTTGCAGGTGAAGGAGACTTCACCGTATTCGCTCCAACCGATGACGCATTTGCGGCTCTACCAGAAGGAACTGTAGACGCTCTACTCCGTGATCCAGAAGGGGCATTGACCCAGATTTTGACCTATCACGTTGTGGCAGGCACTGTGTTGGCTGAAG
>JAHDGV010000669.1 GCA_020631655.1 Chloroflexota bacterium
GGCCCATCGTGCTTGTACGGGCTGATGTCGATCAGCGTGTTGGTGTGACCGTGGTAAGCCGCATCGAGCACAATCATGTCCCGCTGACCCGTGTAAGCCTTCATCAGCCGAATGGCCAAATCGTTCGCCTCGCTGGCCGAGTTCACAAAAAAGCAAACGCTGAGCGGATCGGGCATAGTTGCGGTTAGCCGTTCAGCATACTCGTTGAGCAGGTCGTTTAAATAGCGGGTGTTGGTGTTTAGAATGCCCATCTGTCGCTGACCGGCCGCCACGACGGCCGGATGGGCGTGCCCCACATGCGGGACATTGTTGTAGGCATCCAAATATTTTCGTGCCCGATCGTCCCATAAATATTGCTTCCATCCCCGCACAATTTTCAGATGGTTTTTGTAGCCGATTGAGAGGTTCCGGCCGATTTTTTCTTTGCGCACCGCCAAGGTCTCTTCAAGCGGTGCAGATATCGGCGCAACGACTCCCTCTGGCACACCGAGCATTTTAGATGGATCAGGGCTGAGCGATTGCCAGACCTCAAGCTGAGAATTGAGTCCAACGCCAGGGAACTCGTCTCCAAAATGGAGCAGATCTGTGATCACTTGACAGTGCAGATGTGGGGGCCAATTGCCATTTTCATCCGGCCGGCCGAGTGTCCCAATCTGATCCCCCGCTTTAACCATTTGTCCCATTTTGCACAGTTCAAGCGTTTCTTCTCCCAAATGGCCGTACAAGGTCCAAAATGGCACACCTTCATCCGTCTCGTGTTCCAAAATCAAAAGATGTCCATAATCTTCATCGTCTGGGCGATAACAAACCCAATGCACTTTGCCGTCGAGCGGTGCATGCAGGGGCCATTTAGCTGGTGCAAAAATGTCGATGGCGACATGCACCGCGCGCCGTTCGTCGAGCGGCCCATCACCCGTTTTAAAGAAATCGGCCGTATAAATTAGCCGTGGCTCGCTCCAGCGGCCGATGGAGAAGGTGGCACCCACATCATCCATCATCCCAAACAATCGCTCAGAAAATTTCGGCTCGCTATTTTCAGCAAAGTCACCGTGCAAAATCGGACTGGTTGGGCTCAGGTCCAAACCGATGGTGTTTTCGGCCGTCATTGGCTCACCCATTATTGGAAAGAAGCTGTCAATCGATTCTAAGTGTTTGACGACATCCGGTGCAGTTGGGATGGGAGTCAAGCCACACGCCGCCCGCAAAACGGCCGTCGAGTAGGTGTATCCGGCATCATACAACCTTGGCAATGTTCGCCGAATCGGCCCTTGGCTGATGGCCAGATACGGATCGTCCGGCCGGGCCGCCATCTGCTCGGCCGCAATCACAGCACTGGTTGCCATGCGTAAGGCGACAAATCCCCAGATCGATTCAATCTCATCTTCGGTTAGCGGCATCGATTGGTGATACCCCTTCACGATTTGCGCCGCCGTTGCCCACGGGTCTTTTTTATCCAAGACGGCATATGCCACGGCGATAGCGAGATTACACACCGTGTAGCTGTGCACCATGTCCCCAAAATCGATAATACCGGTAATCGTTTGATTTTTGCTGTAAAGGTCCTGCGGGTTAGCGGTGCTGACCTGACCACAAACCACGTTATGGTCATTGGCATCATTGTGAATCACGCTTTGGCGCAGCTTTGGCAAGATGGGAACCACACGGGCCTCAAAGCCTGCAACAATGTGGTCAATTAGCTCACCCACCTCTGGCTCGCTAATCAGATGTCGTTTTTCAGCGACAACCTCTAATCCGTGGGCTAAATCCCAGTGGAATTTACGATGTGCGGCCGGGTGGTCAAAGCCAACCAAAGCGGCATCGATCTGTCCGAGTTTATGGCCTAAATCGTGCATCAGCCCGTCCGTTTGCCGGCCGACATCGGCCAGCGGAACCCCATCTAGCCATGTTACCAATTGCACAATGTGGGAGGTGCTATTGCCGACCAAACTTGTTTGGTCACTAGGCGAACTTGTTCGCCCGTTATCCACAGATTGCACAGGGTTATCCACAGTTTTCCCCAGCTTATCCACAGAAAACGTACTTTTTCCCCCAACTGTTTTGATTAACTGTGGGCAAAAATCGACTTTACCCACAAGTTGTCCCCAGGCTTGATGCTGGGCATCAAGAAAGTCGGGGTTTTCGAGCCCGTTTGCGATTTTGAGGACGTATTGATCGCCATTGTGAGCTATTACACGAAAGTTTTGATCTCGTTCACTAGCAAGCGATCTAAGCTCGCCCGTTATGCTGTAGTTTGTTTGCAGGATTTCGAGGGCGGTTTCGGCCGAAAAGTTAGGGGTATAGTCAAGAATATCCATCTGTTGTTGCCTTTAAAAAATAAGATAGACAATTGTCCAAGGCAAAACAGATTGGGGCAACAAACCAATTAAATAGCACTGTCAT
>JAHDGV010000670.1 GCA_020631655.1 Chloroflexota bacterium
CTAGCTTATGCAGCAAGGAGTTTAGGATGCGCAGAATTGTCAACATGTTTTTTCGATCGGGGTTAGGATGTTTAGTGTTGGGGCCAATTATCTATTTCACTGACCCCACAGAATTAGCGAGCTCTACCACTACTGTTGGGAGCCGAAACACACGAGCATATAGATTTTTAGTTGAGGTGCTTTTCGACAGGTTCGAATCAGCCACAACCGCCTCTGTTTTTATTGGAGTTGTAGGCCTTTTGTTGCTCCTATTTGCATTGGGATTAGTGTTGATTGCTGATCCACAGTCAGATTAGTCAGGATCGGGATGCTTATGTATATTTAAAAGCATGAATGTCACAATTGAACCCATGCTAGAGTCTGACGCTCCTGAAGTGATGCGTATTTACGAAGAGGGGCTGAACGGAAACAATGCCACTTTTGAAACAAACTTACCTGAATTTGAAACGTGGATCGCTGGAAAACGGCCGGACTGTCGCTTGGTTGCTCGGCTAGACGGCTCGTCTCCGAGCTTAGGCGGTTGGGCCGTGCTCAGCCCGACCAGCAAGCGGGAAGTCTATCGTGGCGTATGCGAAGTCACCGTTTATGTCTCAAATCATGCCCAAGGGATGGGGGTCGGCACGGCGCTGATGGGGGCCTTGGTTGCCGAATCTGAAGCGGCCGGAATTTGGACGTTGTATTCCAGTATCTTTCCTGAAAATGTAGCCAGCGTTAAACTGCACGAACGGCACGGATTCCGCACCATCGGCCGACGTGAGCGCATCGCGTTCCATCCCACCACCAAAACTTGGCGAGACACGGTGATTATGGAACGGCGCTCAAAAACAGTCGGACTGTAAGGGCGCAGATGGCTGAACAAGTTCAGCCAGTGCGATTAACTCTAAGGCAGGAAGCATGTAAGGGCGCAGATAATCGCGGGGCGAATCTGACAAAAGCAAAATGTTTGTGCGATTAACTCGCCCAACATTTCACATACAAACTACGTCAAAGGCACCTTACCAAGGTTGTTTTATCCCCATCAAAAACATTAAAATGCCGCCCATCGGGCGAGTTAATCGCAGTTAGTTGAGCGTCAGTTTAGATTTGCCATGCGATTATCTGCGCCCCTACAATTGGTATAACCATTATGGAAGTTGAAGAACTAATCCAACAAAATATAGCTGACCAAGAACCAACCCTCGATCTGGGGGGGATGGGGCTGACCAAACTGCCGGAGGAAATCGGGCAAGCGACCCATCTAACCCGGCTGAGCCTGCGGGGGAACCAGCTGATCACACTTCCGGCCGAAATCGGGTTGCTCACCAACCTCAATTTTTTGAGTGCGGCCGACAACACCATCGAATGGCTCCCAGCTGAAATCGGGCAACTCACCCAGCTCACTCAGCTAAATCTGAAAAACAATCGGCTGGCTGAATTGCCAATCGAGATGCTCGATCTAGACCGGCTCGATCTATTGCGCCTCGACCGCAATAAATTAGAGTTGCCGGACGACATCATCCGCAAGTGGGACCGACCGGATGAGATTTTGGCCTATTACCAAAAATATTGTGTTCCTGAACCTGAGCCTGAGGTACTGTCTACAGAGCGAAAAGTGGCGATCTATTTTGACGACCGGACGCTCAACCGCTTTATCGAAATGCTGTGCGTTCCGGCCGAAGAGTTTGACGGCATGGACCACGACGGCAAAGCGGAGCGGCTGGTGAGCTACCACACAGAACACGGTTTGCACGATGATCTGCTGGCGCTACTTGAAATTTATCGGCCGGGATATTTTGCATAGCTATTGGCCATTGGCTTTTAGCCGTTGGCTATTAGTCATAGGACTTACGGTAAAATGCTCTAAAGTAAGTCGGATTGTTTATCCGACATTACAAACAAACATCCTGCCTGTGCGGTTTTGACAGGCAACGCCTTGTGACTAAAGATGCCTGATTTACAGACCAATTGTGAAAGTCACAAGTCAACAACTTCCTGTAAATCATTTTGACTTTTAACCTCCCCCAACCCATAATCCAACCTCATGACTCCTGACATCTCCAAGAACTCAAAAAGATGGCAGGTTGCGCCTGCAATTCCCCCTGCAGTCTTGCAAGAAACAGCCTCCCTGCACCCGATCATCGCCCAAATTTTGGTCAACCGTGGCATAGGAACCTACGACGAAATGCGCGCGTTTCTAGAGTCGCGTTATTTTGGCAAAGACGACCCCTTTTTACTGGCCGACATGGACGTTGCTGTTTCGCGCATTTTGCAAGCGCTTGACAACGCCGAAACGGTCATCATTTATGGGGATTTTGATGCGGATGGGGTTACGTCTACGGTGCTAATGTTTGAGGCATTATGGGGATTGGGCTTTAGCAAAAGCAAGGTCCGGCCGTACATCCCCCATCGTGTAG
>JAHDGV010000113.1 GCA_020631655.1 Chloroflexota bacterium
CGAGTCCCGTAAATTTGAGACACCGTAATCCGGTGATTACTTCTGATCGCTAGCAGGCCAAGCATTGACCAAGATCCATCTCCGTTTTGGATCGGTTGCTCAAGCGTGGTCCGTTCGTTTACTCGTAGAACCAAATCTTTTAAAAGCGGCTCAGAGACGGTAACCAGATTATTGTTTTCCATCGCCCAGCCACCAAGTGCAACCATTTCTGGGCCGAGCTGGTAGTTGTTTTGCTCTGTGCGCTCGAGGAGCCCTTCATGCTCAAGGGCGGCTAACAGACGAAAAACAGTAGTTTTGTTGAGTTGGGTGGCTTCAACGAGTTCGTTGAGGGTCCATTCGCTTTGGCGTGTGCCAAACAGCTTTAGCAGGCCGATGGCTCGATGAACTGATTGTGCGCCTTGCGATGACATAAATTTATGTGGGGTCTCAAAAAGGGATGTAGGCCTAAAAATCAGGCCTAATACCGTTTGCTTAAATGGATGCCCGCCATCATACAGCGAACAGAGCCACCTGCCAATTCTACGGTCGGGACGGCGAGCGGAACAATTTCAACACTTTTTTCGAGCTGGGCAATCTGGTCCGGCCGGAGTGAGTCAAAACCCCGTTGCGAAATCGCTAATATTTTCCCTTTGCTTCCGGTAAGTTCTAAAGCATTTCCAGCAAAATTACTCACTTGATCATTGTCGAGGGCGATCACAGCCCGGCCGCTGTACTCAAGCCGCTGTTTGATCTCACACCTGCGTTCTTTGATGGTGATCATGTCCAGCGCAACAAGTGCAAACTGACTGCCGATCGTCATCATCACATTGGTGTGATAGATCGGATTCCCAGCGCTGTCGGCCGTGTCAAACGCCATCGGTTCAAACTGAAAGTGGGCACAAAATCGCTCAAGAATGATATCGCTGGCCCGATTAGATTTTGAGGTATAAGCCACACGCTCCAGATGATCAAGAACCATCACCCCGGTTCCTTCTAAAAACAGGTTGTCCCATTCAAGTCCAGAGTAATCGACCACATCCTGCACCCTGTATTTTGCTTTTAGCAGGTCGATCACATCCTGCCGCCGCTCTCGCCTGCGGCTGGGATTGTGCATTGAGTAGATGGCAACATGGCCGCCCTGATGGGTTGAAAACCAGTTGTTTGGGAAAACGGAGTCCGGTGTGTCTTTCTCACCATGATCGTCAAACAGATGGACGGTTACGCCGTGGGACTCAAGCGTGGCAACCATCAAGTCAACTTCTAATCTGGCTTGTAACGCATATGTTTCGGATGGCAAGCATCCATTTTTTTGAAAGGCATTGTCGGCCGCTGTTTCGGGGTTCGGGTAAAACTTCCACGGCCGGATCATAACGACCGCTTTTGGAGCTTGAACAAGTGACATAGGAGTTTTTGATGCTACAAGATTTGTTTACCTAACATGGATGTGATGAGCTCAACGGCCAAGATAGCCGTTTTGTTGCGCTCATCTAAAATTGGATTGACTTCGACCACGTCGAGAGAGCGCACTTTGCCGCATTCGCTTAGAATTTCGGCCAGCAAATGAGCCTCGCGATAGCTTAGTCCCCCTTGTACCGGTGTTCCTACCCCCGGCGCCTCGGCCGGATCTAAGCTATCTAAATCTAAGCTAACATGGATGCGATCACAATGATCAAGAAGTTCTAGCGTTTTTTCGGCCACCTTGGCCATCCCAATCGTGTCGATCTCACGCATTGTAAAAAGATTGAGGTCAGACGCATTGACCCGCTTGGCTTCTTCTCGGTCAACGTCACGAATGCCGATTTGGACGATATTTTTGGCCGGAACAGTCACCCCATCCCCAATTTGAACCAGTGGGTCGGCCCCATCACCGGTGATGACGGCAACCGGCATCCCGTGTATGTTGCCGCTGGGTGATGTTTCTGGGGTGTTAAAGTCAGCGTGCGCGTCGATCCAGATCACGCCCAAAGAATCTGGCTTGCCGTTGGCCGCCGCCTTGACGCTACCGATGCTGATGCTGTGATCGCCACCCAAAAACAGGGCAAAGGAGCCATCATCAACACAGCGTCGGCCGACTTCAAAAATCTGCTCGCACACCCTAGCAACCGCCTGAACCCGTTTTTCGCCCGTTGCGACCAAGCCGCTTTCCGGATGAGGAAGCTGGATGTCTCCCTCATCGCTTACGGTGTGGCCAAGTTGCTCGAGCGCTTGGACTAGACCTGCATAGCGCAAGGCGGATGGCCCCATATCAACCCCGCGTCGTTTTTGTCCCAAGTCCATGGGTGCGCCCATCAAATGCACATTCATAGTTGATCCCTGACCGGCTAAGATCTATTCAAAAACCTGTTCGATCCGTTCCATCGCCCAGTCGATCTCTTCTTTGCTGATGACAAGGGGCGGCGCAAAACGAATCACATTTTCATGGGTTTCTTTGGCCAAAACGCCCAGAGCTTTTAGCTCGTAAGCGTAAGGTCGGGCCGGAACGCTCAGCTCCATGCCGATCAAGAGCCCTTTGCCGCGTACCTCTTGAACTACGTCACTTTCTAGCCGACGCAGACGGCCCATAAAGTACTCGCCCATTTCATCTGCTCGCTCAATCAAATTTTCATCAACTAGGACTTCAAGGGCGGTTTTAGCAACAACGGCACCAAGCGGGTTTCCGCCAAAGGTTGATCCGTGATCACCGGGGTTGAATAGCCCTAAAATCTCTTCGTCTGCGATTGCGGCACTGACCGGATAAAAGCCACCAGAAAGTGCTTTGCCGATGGTGATAATGTCCGGCCGAATTCCGGCATGATCGGTGGCAAATAGCTTGCCCGTCCGCCCTAAACCGGTTTGGATCTCATCTGCAATGAAGAGGACATTGTTTTCTTGGCAAACATCAAATGCATCTTTCAGGAAATTGGTTGGGGGCATCACGACACCACCTTCACCCTGAATCGGCTCGATCAAAATTGCGGCCGTATTAGGGGTGATGGCTTGTTTTAGGGCGTCTAGATTCCCATATTCAACAATCTTGAATCCGGGAGTGAGTGGGCCAAAGTTTTCTTTATATTGTTCTTCGCTAGAGAAGCTGATAACGGTTGTAGTCCGGCCGTGGAAGTTGCCTGAAAAGGTGATAATTTCAGCTTGGTTATCAGGAATCCCTTTAACCAAATACCCCCATTTTCGGGCCGCTTTAATCGCCGCTTCGACCGCCTCAGCGCCAGAGTTCATCGGAATCGCCATGTCGTAGCCGGTTACTTCGCTCAGCGTTTTTAGAAACGGCCCTAGCTGATTGTTGCGAAACGCCCGAGACGTGAGGGTGACTTTGTTTAGCTGTTCGATCATGGCCGCTTTAATGCGCGGGTTGCAATGACCCTGATTTACGGCCGAATAAGCGCTTAAACAGTCTAGATAACGATTTCCATCAACGTCAGTTACCCAAACTCCATCCCCAGTTTCAATAACCACATCAAGCGGTTTGTAGGTGCGTGCTGCATATGTTTGCTCCAGTTCAATATATTGATCCGATTTTGAGATGACCATTCATCGCTCCTGTAATTTCATAATGTGAAACATTATTTTGTAATGTGAAATAAGTTTACCACTCTCTATAAAAACTGGTCAATAGAACAAGTGGTTTTTTATGATCCTCGTCAAATAAGACTTTAGTCAACAGGGCAAAAAGTAATGGGGCGAACTGCTTATTCAAAAAAGTGCCAAGAAAGCATAGCTTTATAGAGCTGTGCAATTTTGATGGCATTGCTGACAAAATGGGTGGTGAGCTTTGGAATATTTTTTAGGAAACGAGAATAATGTCGGGCTTGTAATCGTCGCTTTTTTTATTGCGGTTCTCGCTTCGTATACAGTTTTAGATCTATCAGCAAGGGTTAGCTCGTCCCACGGTGCGCGGCGCAGACAGTGGCTGATTTTAGGAGCCGTTGTAATGGGAACCGGCATTTGGGCCATGCACTTTACTGCTATGCTGGCATTTCGCCCCCCGTTCGCCGTTTTCTATCACTGGCCGACCGTTCTCTTTTCTTGGGTTGTGGCGTGGGTTCCATGTGGCATCGCATTAAACGTTGTTTCCAAAGAAAAAATTTCTTGGGCCGGCATGCTTTTAAGCGGAACCTGCATGGGGATTGGGATCGGCACGATGCACTACGTAGGGATGGAGGCGATGCGCTTCCACTTGTTGCTGGCCTATGACATCACGATTTTTCTAATATCAATCACCATCGCGATTTCAGCCTCCATTGCGGCTTTGTGGTTGGCTATTACGTTCAGGCAAACCTCATCCTCAAAGTGGGATTGGTATAAAGTTGCGAGTGCATTCATCATGGGGATTGCGATTTCAGGCATGCACCACGTCGGGATGAATGCGGCCATCTTCACCCCTTTGGCGGGGCAACCTCCATCCAGTTACCCATACGCTGTCTCGATCAATATTTTGGGTGCAGCGGCGATTGTGGTAATCACAACAATGGTGATGGTGTGTGCCTTGATCTTATCGATTGTGGATCAAAAACTTAGACTGCAGGAGTTTCAGCTTGAGCTGAGCAAAGGGGAAATAATCCGCAGTCACAAACAATTGGAGCAACATTTAGACGATCTCCAGCGGGTGCAAAAAATTTCAAACCTGTGTATGTCATCACTAAACTCACGGGTGCTGATCCATTCTGTTTTAGAGGAACTGCTTGTCCTCTTCCCATTTTCTGACCTGCTTTATTACAAGTATGATCAAGAGAAAAACAGCCTGCAGTTCTACACTCACCTAACTCAACAGGATTTTGGGGAAGAGAGCAGTCTTGTTTTTGATGATCGGCTGGTTTTTGATGCTGTGTTCAAAGATTGCTCTCTTTGGAACACGGTTCCGGCCGCAGATGAGCAATTTGGGCGGCATGAAATCGGGATACCTGTCAAGCATGGTGATCAAATCCTTGGCGTCATTGCGGCGATTGTGCCCCATACAGGCCCAGCAGATGGGGTGAGCCAGCAACAAATCGAAATTCTTGAACTCATCGCAAAACAAATGGCGATGTCTTTGCAAAATGCGGATCTGTTTAGCGAGGCGATTGAGCTTCAAGAGAAAGCAAATTCGGCCAATCAAATCAAAACAGAATTTTTGTCGACGATGACGCATGAATTGCGTACACCACTAAACGGGGTGTTGGGAGTGGCCAATATCCTGCTCGATTCAACGTTAACCGACGAGCAGAGAGGGTTGGTTAACACGATCCAATTTAGTGGGGATTCGCTGCTTACGATCATCAACGACATCTTGGATTTCTCAAAAATCGAGTCGAACCAAGTTGATTTAGATGTCGCTCCGATCAATCTGCGCAGTTGTATTGAGGAAGCGCTTGAAATCGTGGCCCCAGCGGCGGCCGAGAAGAATCTTAATCTTGCCTATTTGATCGATAAAAATGTGCCGATCCATATTTTTCAGGACCTAACGCGCCTGCGCCAAGTGCTGACCAATCTAGTTAGCAATGCGATTAAATTTACCAACTCGGGGGAAGTTTACTTAACCGTTTCGGCCGCTCGTGTAGAGGTCAACCGATACAAACTTGAATTTGCGTTAAAAGACACAGGAATCGGTATTTCTGAGGACGGGATCAAACGGCTGTTCAAGTCATTCAGCCAAACCGATAGCTCACTCAGCCGCCGTTTTGGTGGGACCGGCTTGGGGTTGATTATTTCAAAACGGTTATGTGAGCTAATGGGTGGTTCGATATGGGTTGAAAGCGAGATCGCGGTTGGTTCAACATTCTACTTCTCAGTGGTTGCGGAACGAAACGCTCAAGAGCCTCTTGAAAGCTTTAGCGTGGAAGATTTGAGCCTAGACCAAAAGTTGTTGCTAGACATCCAAAATCAGACCAATCGCAACGTGGTTATCGATTGTTTAGAACGATGGGGAATTGGCTACAAGTTCAGCCATGGGGTCCCCCGAGATTGGGATCCAAATCAAGAAGGGTTTTTGATTACGGACAAACATCAGCAAAACTTTCGGGCGGTCGAGCAGACATTTCCGAAGATGAAGGTGTTGCTGCTCGCAATGCGTGGAGTTGAAGTTGAAGAACCTACGCGTAACTTTGGGCAAGTTCCGTTGCCCATTTGGCCGCACGCTCTCTCAGATCAGATCCAACAGTTGTTAGATCACTCGGACGAAAACAGAAAAACAAAGGCTCGGCCGGTACAGTTTGACCGGGACATGGAGCAAGAATTTCCACTGCGCATTTTGGTTGCCGATGACAACGTCATCAATCAAAAAGTGGCTCTGAACATGTTAAAACGGTTGGGTTATCGGGCCGACGTGGCCAATAATGGGATCGAAGCGTTGGAAGCGCTTGAAATCAAAAAGTACGATTTAATTTTGATGGATACCCAAATGCCTGGGATGAATGGAGCTGAAACGGCTCGCGAAATTCATAATCGCCTTGGGGGTAGTATTTCCGGCCGGCCGTGGATTATCGCCTTAACGGCCAACCTGATTTCGGGCAATCAGCAACCCTACATCGAAGCGGAGATGGATGACTACTTGAGCAAACCCTTGCGGGTGAACGAGCTAATCGAAGCCTTAAAAAAGGTGCCGCGCCACGAGAATCTTGCACAATAGCAAGATGTCAACTCTAGAATATCAACTTACTTTGCCTAAAAAACGGATGGGAGCTGGCGCCCTGTTTTTCAACGAAAAGGATCAGCTTTTACTTGTTGAGCCATCTTATAAACCGACGTGGGAGATACCCGGCGGCGTGGTTGAAGCACATGAATCGCCGCAGGACTGTTGCCAGCGAGAGATCGAGGAAGAGCTTGGCCTGAAGATCAAGGTCGGCCGATTATTGTGTGTGGATTACAACCCAACTACTGAGACACGCCTTGAATCGCTCATGTTTATTTTTGATGGGGGTGTCTTAACCGATGAGCTAATTGCCCAAATAAATCTCCAGCCA
Organism: Chloroflexota bacterium; assembly: GCA_020631655.1. Taxonomy (GTDB): domain Bacteria; phylum Chloroflexota; class Anaerolineae; order Promineifilales; family Promineifilaceae; genus WTJY01. Next base: position 6,912 of record JAHDGV010000113.1, read on the forward strand.
GATGAACTTTTGAGCTATCGGTTTTTTGATCAAAATAGCTTGCCCGATAATTTGTCGCCAACTTTGGGAGAGCGGATTTTGAGCGCATGGGAGCAAAGAAAAGGGACGCTTCCAAACAATGCCTATTTCGAAAACGGGGTGTCACTTTGACATTGGAACAATTGTTCTTTAGAATGTGAGCGCACGTTTAACAATTAAAACCAATTTTGCACACAAAAGTTGACGTGAATTCCGGTTTGCTTTTGTGTTATTACCCCTCAATTAGTACAAGCGAAGCATGACTAAGGAGAGACGATCTATTTAAAAATCTGACCGTTTTTAGGAGGATTGTGATAACAGGCCTAATGTGCTGGCCGTTAAGACATTTTCATGGGACAGATGACAATGATTTTTGGGGTTGTTTCTCAGAAAGGGGGAGTCGGTAAAACCACATTAGTGCAAAATTTGGGTGCTGAGCTTTCCGGTTTGGGCAAGCGTGTCTTACTCGTTGATTTTGATCCTTTGGGAAATCTTTCTGTCGGTTGGGGTGTCGACCCTGATCAATTAGAAAAAACTGTTTTGCAGGGTTTAAATCATCCTAAAAAAGCAAAAGACGCAGTGATTAAACTGCGGCCGAAGATCGACCTTTTGCCCGCCAACGATAGTTTGGTGGGGGACAGCGTTAAAAAGTTAAAAAGAATGATTGGTGGTGTTTCGGCCGATTATGACATGGTGATTATTGACTCGCCGCCCAGTTTTAACATGCTGACCCAAAGTGTGATTGATGCGGCCGACCATCTGCTTGTACCGCTCCAAGTTCATCCATTTGCCTATCGGGCATCTGACCGAATGGTCCGTCTGATGAATGGCAAGGGAAGGCGGAAACAAACCAAGCCGATAGGCATCGTGCTGACAATGGTTGATCAGCGGAACTCGTTGACCAAAGCGATTGAACATTCAGCCCGAGAACGGTTTGGCAAAGATGTGCTAAAGGTCAAAATTCCCCGGAATGTGCAGATCGCAGAAGCTCCTCTAAACGGCTTGCCGGTTGGCGAGTATGAACGCATGAGCAAAGGGGCCAAAGCGTTCAGAGCATTGGCAAAAGAAATTAATAAAATTTATGGTTGAGGCTGACGCGGGCGGCTCTAAACAAAGCGAAGAAAAGGTATGGAGAAAGACAACAAAGTAGAGCTATTTGAGCATACGGAGCTGAGGCGCATTTTTGATGAAAAATCGCAGACTTGGTATTTCTCTGCGACAGACATTGTGGGAGTTTTGACTGGAGCTGAAGACCCAAAAGCTGATTGGCGGATGCTCCGGCGGCAAGATCCGGCCGTAGGTGCCCTAACACGCGGTTTTCGCCTGTTGGGGGCAGATGGTAAAAATCGTATTGAAGATTGTGCCACGGCCGAAGGTGTTTTTAGGATTGTCCAGTCGATTAATTGTGACAAGCAGAAAGTTGAAGCGTTTAAATCGTGGCTAGCAAAGATGGCGGCCCAGCGGATTGAAGAAGTTCAGGATCCACAAAAAGCGATTGACCGGGCGAGGCAAATTTACAGAGACAAAGGGTATCCCGAAGATTGGATCGATGTGCGGCTGAAGTCGATCATTGTGCGCGAGGAGCTGACTGATGAATGGTGTCAGCGGGGTGTGAAGGCCGGCCGGGAATATGCAATTCTCACATCGATTATTTCTAGAGAGACGTTTGGGGTGACAACGCGCCAGCACAAAGATCTTAAGCAGTTGAAAAACCAATCTTTAAGGGATCACATGAGCCAAGTGGAGCTAGTGCTAACGATGTTGGGGGAAGTGACTACAACCGAAATTATCAAAGTTGAAGATGTGCAGGGGTTTGAGCCGCATAAAAAGGTAGCCAAGCGAGGCGGCCGAGTTGCGGGGAATGCTAGGCTCCAAATCGAAAAGGAGTCAGGAGAAAAAGTTGTGACGGCCGCAAACTTTTTGCCAAAAGCGGCTGACGATAACCCGGCATCAACCCTCGACGATATTCCATTTTAAAAATTACAAGATAAGCGGGGTGTTTTGATTCACCGATTCCACAAATTGAGCCACGCGCCCCTGTTTGTTGCTGGTGTAGAGCTTTTGGTTGCAAGCTACATGATCAACACAGATGTAGCGGCCAACTGATTTGTAGTTTTGATACGGCGGTAGCTTGCTGGTAGGGACCCGTGCGGTGATCGATGCTGTTTCATGGATTTTGTACTGGCCGTGGCAAAAATCACACAGCCCCATGCGTGGAACGTTCCCCCGGGGCTGGAGCTGTGAGTAGGTCATTTCGAGCCCCATCAGCAGATTGTCCCGTTTGGTTACCAAATACATCCGCTTTTCAATAGTCCAAGAGATGTAGGTGAAGGGCAAAAATTCTCCGGCATCGATCGCTTTCGGCAAGATGACCGGCCGGGATTTACCCGTTTTTGTTTTCCACTTAAACAATGAAGCAACTTGATCTCGTTTTAGCACACCCAAAAAGGGTTCGAGCGGATCTTGAGCCGAGTCCATGTTGCGCACAAAAAGTTGCTCGTTGGTGTTGCGGGCAAGGTCTGAAAGTGGCTTTGGCTCGGCCGCGGGATCAAATTTGCTGGGATCAATGGTTGACCGGGCAAAAACTAGAAAACTTTCGATCATGCGGATCAGCAGGGCGTTGTGAAAATGGGAGCCATAAATCGTCTGACCCGATTGGTAGGCTTCGACCAAAAGGGCGAATTTTTGGATAGACTCGGCCGAAATGCCCCCCTGTGTCAGAGCAAAAGAAATCCCTTCATCTGTGAGCTGTAGTCCTGGTATTCGAATGCGCTTCTTTTTAATTAGCTCGTTTAGCCGAGCCAACAACTCATCTGTCTGAACCATTGTGTTGGCCGTTCTCCTAAAGACTTTTTGCCATTTTATAATATGTAGGTTCGGCATATCCAGTATGGGTGCCTTCGCCTACAATTTCGTATCCCCATTTTTCAAACATGGCGATATTTTGCCGCAGTGCGATTCTGACCGCGCAGGTGGAGCGCAAGAATTTCTCTTCTTTGGCCAACCGCTCAACCTCTTCTACCAGCTGTCGGCCGATGCCGTTGCCAAAATATCTCGGCCGCACGGCTAACCGGCCAAAATAGAAATCTTCGGTTGGGTTTTCCTGATTGACACCGCACAAAACACAACCCATCAGCCTTGTTCGGTGCAGGGCAACAACCAATCGTTTTTCCCCTCTGTCTATCTCTGATGACAAAGACCGAATCGTGTCGTTGCGAAATATCCCCGGCTCTGGATCGATGATGTTGCGTTGCTGAGCAAAGGCCATTTTCATCAGGTCATAAGCCCGGCCGATGTTTGATTTGTCTGTTTCGTAGATTGATACGTTCATAAGTTCTCCCAATTATCCCTCAAGATGTGTAATGCCCCAAAAGTTTAATTCTTTGTTTGCTACCAGAGAGAAACGTATAAAAAAGGCAAGAAATAACACCAAAAGATGAATTATGTATAGGACTTTTGTCCGCGAATGTTGACAAACGGGACTAGATTTTGGGATAGTACCGTGATGACTGCGTGAAAAAGCCGTAATTAAATACAACTGTCATAGATAGGGTGCCTACAAATCCCCTGATTAAAACAAGAAACAAATCTCATTTATGTCTCTATCTGAAAGGATTTCAAACCCGCGCGTGGGGCAATCTTGGCATGTGCCAAGTACAAAATCAAAAAATGTAAAATTTGCAGGTGAGCTAGCAATTTTCTTTGGCTTAATTTTTGTCGGATTTGGTGTCTTTGGGGCCAATGGAGCTGGTGCTTCTGAAATTGAACCTTCAGCCGTTGCTCAGGCTCCCAGCCCAGAAATGCTTATGCCGATGGTGCCATCTCGGTCTGACTTAGACCCTAGAGTGGCGGTGTTGTCGGCCGACTTAGAAAAGGCGATCGCCGCTCCAGTTCTTCAAGAGCGACCCAGCATTGAAAAAATAATCGATCCAACAAACAACTTGTCAGTGGCTAAAGAGTCTTTTGACTTGCAAACTCGGTCTGAGCTAGCAGAGGCAGAGAGCGATGATGAAGAAGTCACTTTTGAAGGGGCACGGGTCAAAGCGGGCTTTGTGTTGCCGGTCACTAAAATCGATTGGTTTGAAGAGCCGTTCATCATTTCTCACTATACCTATGCTCTCGAGTCTGACCCGATGTACGCAGATGACAAACGGGTTTCTGTTCCGGGACTGCCGAGTTTTGTGAAATTGCGTGAAGGCTTTATCTTTGGCGGCCGGGGTGTGATTCAACAAGGGACCGGCTTAACCGAAGACGGCCGGTATATCTCCATCGACTGGACCAAATCGGTTTATGATGAGAATGATGTGTCGAACAACCGTTGGTTTTTCAAGTTTGGCGCTGGCCGACCTGTAACCGAGTGGGAAACAGTTGCCGTACAGCATCCAGATCTGCCTCCCGGTACGCGAATCTTCATCGAAAACTATGGTGAAACCTATGATTTTGTTGTTGGAGATGCTGGGCTAGATTTGGCCGTAAACCAAATTGATATTTTTGTAGGTCCGATGACCATTGCAGAAGCGGATGAGCTAGGGGTGCAAAAGTCACGAGTTGGAATCGTCCGGCCGATTAGCTACTATGCGCCACAGGGTGCACCGGAGCCAACCGAAGCAAAAGAGTGATAGGCTTCTAAATTTAGGATAAAGTTGGCATCTATGATAGTAGATGCCCATCTTGACCTTGCCTATAGCTATATCGAAAACGGCCGAGAGCTGTTTGCAGACCTTGAAGATTTACGAGCCTACGAACGGGCCAAACCTTGCCCAGACGGGATAGCGACTGTCACCTTTCCAGAGTTGCGCAAAGGTAAAGTGGGTCTGGTAATTGCATCGATTTTCGCCTGCCCACCAGATGAACCTGCCCGAGAAGTGAACTATCACACCCCAGATCAAGCCTACGCGGTGGGACTGCGCCAGCTTGATTACTACCATCGCATTGCTGATGAGAACCAATCGATTAGGCTTGTTGGAGATGTTGCAATGCTCCAAGAGGTGATTGATCACCAAAACTATGAGTATGACCCGGCCGAAGATTCGCCGCCACTGCTGGGCATTGTCCCGATGATGGAAGGGGCTGATCCGGTGCGCGATCCGGCCGAGCTGGAAGAATGGTGGGAGCGCGGGCTCCGCATCATTGCACCGGCTTGGGATGACACTCGCTACGCAAAGGGGGCTTGGCGATCTTCGAGAGATGGATTTTCTAAAGACGGGTTTGCTTTGATGGAGGTGATGGCCGATATCGGCTTTATTTTGGATGTGACCCATCTAAACGAACCGGCCACCTTTGAAGCACTTGAACGTTACGAAGGCAACTTAATCGCCAGCCATTCAAACAGTCGCCACTTGGCCCCTCATGTGGATGAGAGGAATCTTTCCGATAGTCAAACCCGTTTGCTAGGCGAGCGGGGCGGTGTGATCGGGATAGCCCTATACAACCGATTTTTGAAAAAGAATTACACCAAGACAGATCGCAAAGAGACGGTGACGTTGGATGACGTGGCGGCCCATATCGATCATTATTGCCAGTTGCTCGGCTCGGCCGATCATGTGGGAATTGGGTCTGATTTAGACGGTGGCTTTGGCTTTGCAGATATTCCGGCCGAGCTAAATTCAGTCGCTGATTTGGGCCTCATCGGTGAAAAATTAAAAGAACGGGGGTACGAAGCGGCCGACATTGGCAAAATAATGGGTGGGAACTGGGTGGCACTTTTGCAACGGGCATGGGGCTAAAACGCGTCCTTGGTCGAGGCCCCCAGTTATGATTCCGTTAAAATTAGCTAAATCGGCCGTCACTTCTTACCAGAACCTGGGTTATAGCCTATAGTTAGGTTAGCACATCGACAAAACAGATTTTACTTGGCAAAGTTGTGCATATGGTGGTAGGTTCCCACCAGTTGAAGCTTAATTTGGGACAGAAATTAAAGTTTCAGCACCGTATAAACGGACCTAAAAACTCAATATGGCCCTTTTCCCCACTTTTTTTCCTATGTCAACGATTAACAAACCGTCTTGGTTGCTCGCGGCTCTAGAAGGACGATCTCTTTATGAGTTTGGAGCCTTCACCATGACTTTTCCACTTTTGCAAACTGCGCCAAAGGGGGATGGTCATCCGGTAATTGTTTACCCTGGGTTTTTGACATCAGATTTGTCTACACTCCCTTTGCGTCTGTTTTTAACCTCGCGCGGCTATTCCAGCTATGGTTGGGGGATGGGTCGGAACTACGGCCGCGGCATTGATATGACGGTGGGCGTGCCTGAAGATGCGATTAGCCTACAGCGCTTAGAGAAAGTCGTAGAAAAGCATGGTCAAAAAGCCAGTTTGATCGGCTGGAGCTTGGGCGGTGTTTACGCTCGTGAAATCGCACGGCAACGGCCGGATTTGGTTCGCCAAGTCATCACAATGGGTAGTCCGTTTAATGGCAAAAACCCTGAAGCAACTAATGTTCAAGCTTTGTTTGAAAAATTTAGCGGCCACGAGCTCTCAGAAATCACTCCAGAACTGATTGAAACAGTGCGCCAGCCGCCACCGGTCCCTTCAACCGCCATCTTTACCCGCACCGACGGCATCGCCGCTTGGGAAAACTGTGTTGAACCAGAAAGCGACTATACAGAAAATATCGGTGTAGTCAGTAGCCACACCGGCCTCGGTTGGAACCCGATGGTGCTTTGGATTTTGGCCGATCGCTTGGCTCAGGCCGAAGGGAAATGGTCTCCGTTTGATCGCAAGGGGATCAAGTCATTCATCTATTCAGAACTGGAAGATGAGAGCTGGTGGTAGTCTGTAGGATTAATCCTACAGTTAAGACAAGAAGCCCGATAAATCGGGCTATGGTATTTAATTCAGCAATACGATTTAGTTGAAACACTGGCAAATTTTGGTACTTTAAAGGTCTTGTTCAGACAATGAGCAAGGCCTTTTTTATTTCTCAATTCACCTAATCGGGGTTCAACACATGTTAAAAGATAAAGTGATTGTTATTGCAGGGGTCGGCAAAGGGATGGGGCGTGCGATGTCTTTGCTGTATGGCCAACAGGGGGCAAAGGTTGTGATGGTGGCTCGCAAGCCGGATTTTATCGAGCCATCGCTTGAGCAAATTAAAGCGGCCGGTGGGGATGGGCTAGCCATCGTTGGAAATGCGGCCGATAAACAAACGATGATCGATGTTGCGGCCCAAGCCGTAGGCGCATTCGGCCGAATAGATGGGCTGTGCTGTGTGGCCGGTGGCTTTTACAAGCGAATGAAAGGGCCGGATGAGATCGAAGATGATTTCTTTGAGATGGTCCTTCGCAATCATATTTCAAGCGTTTTTCATGGTGTTCGGGCTGTGTTGCCGACGATGAAACAGCAGGGTAGTGGGGCGATTTTGACAATTGCGGCCGGGTACAAAACGTTGCGGGATGGGAATATCGCTTATGGTACAGCTAAAAGTGGTGTTGTAGGGCTAACTAAAAACCTAGCTCGTGAGCTATGGCCCGAGAACATTCGGGTGAACTGCATCTCACCCGGCATTGTGCGGCTCCCGCTTGAGAATGACACAATCGACATGCCTCAGCAACAGTTGGATCGGGCCGGGCAGCCGGAAGATATCGCTCATGCGGCCGCTTACTTCATGTCTGATGCATCTGCTTGGGTAACGGGACAGGTTTTGGTTATTGATGGGGGAGATGAGGTTTATGCAGGCAAGCCTCATGATCAACGGTAAAAGTAGTATAGATCAGTCAGGTTTTTTCGGAGTCCGTAAATTATTACTGGCGCAGATCCGCTAATAAACCCTCACCCCAACCCTCTCCCAAATTTGGGAGAGGGAGCAAAATCTGACATTTCGAAAGTGATTTTGCTGATTGATCTGTCTAAAAGCCTTTTCCCCTCGGGGAGAAGATGGCCCCGAAGGGGTCAGATGAGGGGGAAATAGCGGGCATGAAATCAAAATTTTCAATACCGATAATATTTAACCTCAGTTTTGGATAAGACCACACGTTAGTAATTTGCCGCAGATTTTTACGGATGTACGCTGATTTACATGATTATTCATGAAATATCAGCGGAAATCAGCGCATATCCGCGGCCGAAATGCTTAAGCAAAACTCAGGTTATTTAATTAATCTAGATTAAAAAATGACTGGCTTGGCTAACTACTCAGCCGATT
>JAHDGV010000671.1 GCA_020631655.1 Chloroflexota bacterium
ACGAACGGCCGGGCGGCCGGTTGCTCAGCAACTCTTCAACGATGTCCGCTTTGCCGTCTGTGACGGTTAACGCGCCCTCCTCAAAGGTTCGATAGCGCACCTCTTGTCCGTTGCTCTGCTTCCACCATTGGCCGCTTAGCGAGTCGTACTGCACGTCCACCGCCCGAATGTTATCGGGAGCAACGCCCAGTGAGATGGCGAACTCTTTGACCGGCTCCAGCAATCCACCGGAAATCACAAAAACTTCGGTGCCAAAATGCTGTAGGGCCGCGATAACTTCGGCCGCATCTTTGACGATTGTCTTTTTATAAGCGTTTTTGATGTCGTGAACTTGCTTGCGGGTCGGCCGGATCGCTTTGAGCCGCTTGCCGTAGACTTCGCTCAAGTCTAAATCCCCGTTCATTGCGGCATTCGTAAGCACCTCGACGCGCCATTTTTTGTCGGCCGATTCAGCCAGCACGTCGATCCCTTCAATCGTGCTCAGCGTCGAATCGCAGTCAAAAAACAGATATTGATAAATGGGCCATCTCATAATTTTCTTTGGTCTTGATTCAAAGGTTGTTATTTGGGGATGTAAAATGGGGGAGTTTGCGTTATTGTACCCGCTCATCGGTTTTTTTCTAGACATTTGAATCATTCACTATCTCCGCTTAGCAAAGTTGCACTTTATTCGCTTCAGATGCCTCTAAATATTCGAATTGTTCGGCCGATCACCATTCTGTAATAATTTATAATCCGAAAACCATATGAACTATCCAATTTTTGACGGACACAACGACACGATTCTCAGCCTGTATCTAAAAAAACCGGGAGAACGCCGCTCGTTTTCCGAGAAATCTGACTCCGGCCATATCGATCTCCCCCGGGCAAGGGAAGGGGGGCTGTTTGGCGGGTTTTTCGCCCATTTCATCCCCAATCAGGCCAAAAGTGAGCAGTTGTCGCCCGGCAGCTATCCGGGCACGAGCAGTGACGCGGCCGGGGGGTACGAAGTCAAAAAGGCGGTCGGGCTTCCGTATGAATATGCCACACGTTTTGCCATGGGGATGGCCAACCTAATGTTTGAAATCGAACGAGACTCAGGCGGTGAGCTTAAATTAGTCCGGACCGTTTCGGAAATCGCCCAGTGCATGCAGGACGGCGTTATGGCGATGATCTACCATTTTGAAGGGGCTGAGATGATCGATGAGGATCTAAACGCCCTCTATCTCTTTTATCAGGCAGGGATGCGGTCGCTCGGGCCGGTCTGGAGCCGTGACAACATTTTTGCGCACGGTGTGCCGTTTAAGTTCCCATCCAGCCCAGATGTGGGGCCGGGATTGACCGATGCGGGTAAACGGCTGTTGCGCGCCTGTAACGAGCTGGGTGTGCTGTTTGACCTGTCTCATTTAAATGAAAAAGGGTTCTGGGACGTTGAGTCGCTCTCAAACGCACCGCTGGTTGCCACGCACTCAAATGCGCATGCCCTGTGCCAATCAGCCCGCAACCTGACCGATAAGCAATTGGATGCGATCCGGGCCACCAATGGGGTGGTGGGACTGAATTACCACGTGGGCTTTTTGCGCGAGGATGGCAAAAGTGTCAAAGACAGTTCGCTTTCCGACATTGTGAGACACGCTCGCTACATGGCAGATCGAATCGGCACAGATCACATCGCTCTAGGTTCTGATTTTGATGGGGCGATGATGCCGGCAGACTTGAAAGATGCGGCCGGACTCCCTAAGTTAGTGCAGGCTTTGGCCGATGCTGGCTTTGATCATGGGGATCTTGAGAAAATAACCCACAAAAACTGGTTACGCGTTCTCCGGGACACTTGGGAGTGAGGCTTCAACCGTTTCTAGGCGGCTTTCTTCTAATCCCAGAGGAAGCTCGACCTTAAACGTACTCCCAACGCCAACTTCACTGGTTACCTTGATGTCGCCGCCCAGCAAGAGGCAAAGCTGTTTAGTGATCGCTAGTCCTAGGCCAGAGCCACCATATTTTCGGGTGCGTGACACATCTGCTTGTGAGAATTGATCAAAGATGCTGGGGAGAAAGTCAGATTTGATTCCGATGCCTGTATCGGTTACGGACAAAAAGATTCGCTCGTGGCCAACGTCGATTTCAAGCGTTATGAGCCCTTCTGTGGTGAATTTGGCGGCATTTCCGATCAAATTGAGCAAAATCTGGCGTACTCGAGCCTCATCAGAAACAAATTTCTCCGGCCGTTGCTTGATTTCGATCAACAACATGTTCCGGTTGCGTTCAATCACCGGCCGTGAAATCGCCTCAATCTCCTCGAGTAGTTTTTCAAGATCGATGGCTGAAAAGTAAAAATCAAGCTGATCCGATTCGATTTTTGACAGGTCCAGCAGGGAGTTGATCAAGCCCAAAAGATGCTTTCCGGCCG
>JAHDGV010000672.1 GCA_020631655.1 Chloroflexota bacterium
TTGCAATTTTCTCCTCTGATCCAGATGTCACAAACACTTCTGCCCCAATCGCTACCGCAAACTGGAATGCAAACAGAGCTACGCCACCCCCAACGCCGTTGATCAGCACCTTGCTATCTTTTGTGGCTCTCCCTTTGGTGAATAACGCCCGGTAGGCCGTCATACCCGCCAAGGGGATTGCGGCCGCTTCTTTCCAGCTTAGATGAGCCGGTTTATCATGCAATCGATCTGGCATCACAGCGATTTTTTCGGCAAATGTGCCGTTGATTGGCATTCCTAAAATGTCGTACGTTTTGTGGTTGGGGTAATTAGGGTTGTCTCCCCAGTTTATGTTGGGATTGATAATCACATCCCGGCCATTGACCGTGCCAGCCCCACACGAGCCCATGATTGTTTCAGGCGTCAGCTTCGGGTACATCCCCATCGTCATCCAATTATCTCGGTGGTTCATCGATGCCGCTTTAAGCTCTACAACCATCTCGCCATTTTGTGGGATGGGATCCGCAACATCCCCGTGTGCCACCGGTAAATTTGCCCCTTTAAACACCAACGCTTTCATACAACAATCTCCTAAGGTTTGATTTCGGCCGATTTTATTACAGCTTGGGTAAGATGGACAGGTGAAAGTGAGTTCTGCGGATAAACTTATAGCATCACAACCAACTATGTTAGACCTCAACGTTTTAATCATCATGGCCAAACGGCCGCAAGCGGGCAACACCAAAACGCGCCTGTGCCCACCGTACACGCTGGAACAGGCGGCCGAGCTGTACACCCAATTCTTGGCCGATGCGATTGCGCTGGCCCGTTCACTCCCCAACGTGATACCCGCCATCGCCTACAGCCCAGACAATGATGAAACATTGGCGTGGTTCGGTGAATTTGCCCCCAACTGCCTTCTCATCCCGCAACGGGGTGAAACATTGGGCGACAGGCTCGATTACGTGCTTTCTGAGGCACTCAATACCGAGATTTTTGGGAAAGCGGCGGCGATGTGTAGCGACAGCCCGGCCCTGCCGCCCGATCTGGTGCAAAAGGGGTTCACAGAACTAGACAATCCTGAGATCGATGCCACGCTTGGCCCTTGTGATGATGGGGGGTACTACTTGATAGGTTGGAAACGGCCGCACCCGCGCATGGTGCGCGAGGTTACGATGTCTACAGAAAACGTGTTTGCAGACACACTTAAAATCGCGCAAGAAGACGGTGTGCGGGTCAAAGTCCTCGATGAATATTTCGATGTCGATACAGGGGATGATTTGGAACGTGTACGGCAGGCTCTTGAAGATGTTGACAGCTACGGTCAGCACACCAAACAGTTTTTAGGCATAGCCGATTAGGCGGCCGGAGATGCAGTTAACGGTAGTTGCTCTGACTCTTTTATTGGAATGCTAAATCCAAAGATTGACCCGGCCCCAACCTCGCTTTGGGCATAAATCTCTCCACCCATTAAATCGATCAGTTGCTTGCAGATGGCTAATCCCAGCCCTGTCCCATCGTGCTCCCGGTTCATGTTGTTATTGGCCTGTTTAAACGGGGTAAACAGCGATGCAAGTAGCTCGGCCGTGATGCCAATCCCCGTATCCTCAACTTTAGCCTCTAGCAAGCCCAACTCAGTAATTCGCAACGACAGTGAAACGGTCCCACCCGAGGTAAATTTGAGTGCGTTATTGACCAAGTTCACTACAACTTGTTTTAGCCTAAACAGATCTCCCTCAATTTCGATATTAGGCTCAGCGCATTCAACTAAAAACATGTTGCCGTTGTTTCCAACCAGCGGAAGCACAATTTCTTCTACTTCTTCTAGGAGCTTTTTTAGGGTAAATCGGGAGTAAGATAGCTCCATTTTGCCTGATTCAATCTTAGACAAGTCGAGAATATTATTGACGAGGCCAAGCAGGTGACGGCCGGCGAATTTTGTACGGCCGACGCTAGACAAAATAAAGTCATATTCGTCCGCACACTCCTCTTCCAGCTCTTCTTCAACTAACTCACTATACCCAATAATCGCATTTAAAGGAGTACGTAATTCATGACTCATGTTGGCTAAAAATACTGATTTTGCTCGATTGGCACGCTCAGCCTCTACCGCATAAACCTGCGCCTCGATCAGCTTTTGCTCTGTCAGCTTCCGAGTTGTGATCGGTTGCATCACAGACACAAACTGGCTGTCGTTAATTGGCACAATCCGGCATTCAAAGAACTCGGTTTCAAACTCATTTTTGCTGGGAACCTCATATTCAAATTCTGTCAGCCTGCCGTTCTGAGATGCGGCTTTAACCTGTTGATGATACTTGTCCCAAATATATTCGGGCAGAACGTCAGACAGCTTGCTGTGCACAAGATCATCTTGCTTAAACCCAAAAGATTTTGGAGCTTGGCCAT
>JAHDGV010000673.1 GCA_020631655.1 Chloroflexota bacterium
TGTCCCGCTTCATCCAAGACACGATCCAGCTCAACCAACTCACCCCCCAACTTTTTATCGAACCCTTTGCCGGTGGTGCATCTGTCTCGCTCCAACTCCTGGCCGATGGCACCGTTCAGTCTATCGGCCTCATCGAGCGTGACCCGCTCGTCGCCTCCTTTTGGCAAGTCGTCTTCGGCCGCAGCTCCAAAGATTTCGACTGGCTCATCGACCAGCTAAACACCATCGAAGTCACCCTAGACCATTGGAACCAGTTTCGCCAAACCAAACCAACCGGCCGCCGTGACCAAGCCCTGGCCTGCCTTTTTCTTAACCGCACCAGTTTCTCAGGCATCCTCGCAAAATCGGCCGGGCCGATAGGGGGACAGGCCCAACAATCAAAATACAAAATCGACTGCCGCTTCCCCCGCGAAACGCTCGAAAAACGACTCCATCAAGCCCGTGCCCTCAAAGATCGAGTCGCCTTCGTCTACCGAACCGACTGGCAGCGGGGAATCGAGCGCATTCGGGACAATCAAGCCCAAGGGCAGCTGCCTGCAGACATCTTCTACTATTTCGACCCACCCTTCTTCAAAAAGGCCGACCGCCTTTACAACTTCTACTTCTCACAAAGGCAGCACAAAGCCTTGCACAGCCACCTCATGGCAATGCCCGAAAAATGGCTGCTCAGCTACGACCTATGTGAAGAAGCGAAAAAACTCTATACCCCCGACATCTCCACCGAAATCGAATTTATCTACTCAACCGCCCAAACGGCCGGTCAGAAAAAAGCCCGTGAGTTGATCGTCACCAATCTCCCCCAGCTCCCCGGCCAAACCCGTATCTGGCACACCACAAACGAATGGAACAGCGGCCAATTCCAAGCAGAGCTCCAGTCTAATCTCAACCAACCCATTAAGACTGGAGTTTGACTCCCTGTATAAAGTCGGGTTAACATTTTTTACACTCTATAATTCAGGAGCAACGCAATGTCAATTTGTGCAACATGTGGTAACAAAAAAACAGCCAACCATTGCGAGCGATGCCTCGCAGAAGCCAGACGCTACTCAGAGCCATGGCGCAAGACCAAAGATAAACTTGATAAACGACCTGAGCGGAATCAGGAACGCTCTTTTTTCGATATATTGGATGGAAAGTGGGAAAGTGCTGATGGGAAAGTTGCTTTTGAAATCGACACCTATGAGGGGACTTATCAATCATTTCGAAACGGACAGCCCAAAGCGATGTCACAATACAAAATTATTTCCGAGAATCAGAACTCAGCCAGCTTCATCAAAGGTAATATTGAAATGTCTGCATCGATTACCCCAAATGGGCTTCTTCATCTGATAGCCGCTGGAAAGGAGATGGACTTTTGTTACGTATGGGAAGAGGTTTACTATCGCACTTGCCCCGACTGTTTCCAAAAGACAGATAAAGCAGAGAAAACGTGTAAATCATGTAACCATCGTTTCTAGCCCCCACTCTAACCCCGCTCCCTTCCCAACCACAGGTTTGGCACACCACCAACGAGTAGCATATCAGCAAACTCCGCCTAATCGCGATTCACCACTAACACTTGCGGAGATACAGACTTCTACCTAAAATATCTAAAGATCAATATGGGGGCATGCATTCCCCAAAATCAAACGACAACTAAATAAAAACGACTCAGCAATCGGGCGGATATGCTGAGCCGTCAGAGCGGTCAAGCTTCAACCCATGACCGCCAAGGTTTTGCCAAATCTCTTGGCACAACCCAATTATATCACGTCCTTAACCGGCCGGTGGTGCACAGCTAATTCGTTTTAGCCCAAACAAGATTGGGCCCTAGTTAAACTTTGTTTAACCCTAAACGCATTTAGCCAGTCGCCCCGGCCGTTTTCTATTTACAGCCTCATCAACAAAACAAACAACTAGGAACTACCTTCAAATGCACTGGACTACAGACCAAAAATCGAGCTTCAGCCTAGAACAACTCGACCTACCCAAAAACCTGCAAAAGCAAGTCATCAGAGCCATCGAAGAACTTCGTGACGCTCCTGACCAAACCAGAGGCAACACGATAAAGCCACTCACCGGTGATCTAGGAGGTCAAGGATTATGGCGTTACCGCATCGGTGACCACCGCATGATCTACCGACCATATCCCAAATCCAAGCGCATCGAGCTTCTTGCTATCGGGCCACGAGACGCCGTTTACAAACGTTTCAAACCTCCAGCACCCACCGAAGACATCCCAGCCGCGGCCGAAAACGCACCCAGCCAACCACAAAACACCCCCCCAGCTTTCGACCCCAATTGGACCAAACCCACCTCAGCCGACGCCGACCCCCTGCCCAAGAAGCTCACCCCAGCCCTGCTCACCCGCTGGCAAATCGGAGAGCAACACTTCGGCACACTTG
>JAHDGV010000674.1 GCA_020631655.1 Chloroflexota bacterium
CCTAACTTGATGGAAACTGTAAGTTGATATTAGGTGTCGGTTATCTAGCCCTTACCTGTGTGATGACATGCGATTGAGTAGTGAGTCTAGGTTGTTTTTATCCTCTTCCCATCTGGCAGGGTTTTGTTGGATATAGTGTCTAATAGCGTTGAGCTCCCGCTCGTTGCGCACAATGCGATCATGATAGCCTCTGTGCCACAGTTTGTAGAAGTCTTCTCCCATCATCGGCCGTAACAACCTTGTGGATACCCTCTTGAAAGTACCTACAACTGTTCCTAAAGATTTGGGGGTGTTCTTATGCTCAAGCTCTTCCAATTCGTTTGGATCTAAATCCAAGAAAAATATCGCATGGATATGATTAGGCATCACAACCCATTCATCAATTTTGACGTGCGAACAGCTGTCCCATTCAGGAATAGTCAGCAATATTTCTTCAATTCGAGCTTTGAGATCAGCATCATCAAAATAGCAGATACGTTGAAAGGTGAGGATAGTCACGAAGTAGAAGGCTCTGTTTCTATAATCCCAGTGTGGATGTCTGAGTGAGTTTTTTCTTCGTTTGGATGCAGACATATGTAGTCTCGTTGGTTGGGTGAGTTAACGGCTTGAAACGCTTTTCATGGTGTTAATAGCCTTTTTGGCCGTTAACTCACCCCGCTACGCAATGTTGTTGCCATGACGGGGCGAGTTAACCTTACTTGATCACAATCGTGAATTGAACAAATTTGTCGGTTATCTCGCCCTTACTAGGGATTAGCTTTTGAGCCGCTCCATCTTTGGATCAACCTGCGGATCATCTGACACCACGGCCGTGAACTTGCGATCAAAATACTGCACCGTTAGCTCAGTCCCCTGCGCCGCATACTCAACCGGCAGATAGCCATACATGACCAGCTTGCCCACGCTGTATCCGTAGTCCGCACTTGTCACATAGCCCAGCTTATCAGCCACATTCGCTTCCCCGTTCAATCCATCAACTTTCTTCAGGATCGGCTCTTTGCCCAGCGCCATTGCGTTTGGATCATCAGAAACGAGACAAACCAGCTTGCGTTTGATCCCTTCCGCTTTGATTTTGACCAGCGCATCGCGGCCCAAGAAATCTCCTTTCTTGAGGCGTACGGCCCAGCCCAAACCAGCTTCATATGGATTAAAGTCTGAGTAGATGTCGGACCCAATCGCCCGATACCCTTTCTCGAGGCGCAAGGAGCCAAACGCCCCGTTACCCAGCGCAAAGATCTCAAACTTCTTGCCCGCTTCCCAAATCACGTCCCACAATTGGAGACCAAACTCTTGAGGGCAGTAAATCTCCCAGCCGAGTTCACCCACGTAGGAGAGACGGGCCGCGAAGCAGGGGATCACGCCGATATCAAACGCTTTGGATGTGAAGTATGGGAACGCTTCGTTCGAGACATCGCTGTCGGTGACCGCTTGGAGCACCTCACGCGCGTTGGGGCCCCACAGCCCAATCCCTGTGTATTTTGAGCTCACATCAACCAAGTTGACGCTACCATCTTCTGGCAGATGCATTTTGAGCCAAGCAAAGTCGGTAGGACCAGTGCCTGCACCGGTCAAGATCAAGAAGGTGTCTTTGGCCGTGCGGGTGATGGTCAGGTCCGCTTTGATGCCGCCGCTGGCGTCGCACAGGGCGGTGTAGACCACTTTGCCAATCGGCTTATCGATTTGGTTGGCGCACATGTAGTTGAGGAAGTCGACCGCCCCTTTGCCGCTAACTTCAAATTTGGCGAAGCCTGCGATGTTGTACATGGCAACGCCGTCACGGGTGGCCAAATGCTCGGCCCCCTGAATGCGTGACCAGTTCATCGCTTCCCAACCGGAACGGGCTGGAATCTGATCGTCATATTTTTCTAAAAAGCGGGCGTTTTCTTCATGCCAGTGGCCGACTTCCCATCCGGCCGAGCTGTGGAAGTGACCACCTTGCTCAACCAATCGTTGATGATACGGAGCCAACCGCACGCCGCGCGGATTGTCCATTTGCTGGAGCGGGTGGATGATGTCGTATACCTCTTGGTATTGCCGATCAACACGGGCATACATGTGTTTGCGGGTGTAGTTCTGCGCCTGGAAGCGGTTGATCCACCCCTCGTGCATCGCAAACTCTGTCTTTTGACCATCCATCCATTCAGCCATCGTTTTGCCCACGCCACCAGAATGGGTGACCCACACGCCCAAACAAGTCAGCAGGCCGGGAACTTTCGTTTCACCCATGATTGGACCCATGTCGTCAGAGAAGGCCATAAAGCCGTTAAACGCCCGAGTGTACTCTTTCCCTTTCACGGCCGGGAACAGCTCTTCCGTCGCCTGTTGCGCAATCTTGAAATGCTCTGGGGTGAACTCACGCTCAGCCTTGGCACCCACGTAAT
>JAHDGV010000675.1 GCA_020631655.1 Chloroflexota bacterium
GTGTCAGATGAATAGGTTTCTTTAGACCTGACAGGTTTTGAAAACCTGTCAGGTCTTTGATTTTGAACCATGCAGAAAAGAAGGTCTCAATCACAAACCAAATCCTTTTGGGCCAATCGAAGTATCAATTGGAAATTGAATGCCGCCTTTAGCCTGCTGGTTTTGATTACGTTGCTGGTGGTGGTCTTTAGCGTTTTAGGTGGCCGACTTGCAACCCAAAACATCAATAGCACCAGTGAGAGCAGGGTCCCTGCAACACTCCAGCTTGTAGAAACCCAAAACAATCTATTGTCAATGGTAGCCAGCCTGCGCGCCTATCTGGTCTCGAGCGATCAAGAACACATCAACGAATATCAAATTGCCAAAAACAATTTTGAAGCCTCTTTAGGTGCGATGGAAGCATTGGCGGCAGTCGAACAAAATAACCGCCAGCTAACTCGCATCGACGTCATCGAAGAGCAGTTTACTAAATGGTCAGCCCTATCGGAGCAGATGTTTGAGCTACATGACAACCCGCGTCAGAATCAGGCGGCGCTGAATCTGTATTTGACTGAGGTCCGGCCGCGAAGCGTAGCGATTTTAGGAGAAATGAGCGACATCATCGAGATTCAAAAAGATCGGCAGGTTTCGGTTGATAATAGCGAGCTTCTCAACGAAATGATCGACTTTCAAACCTCGTTTGATGCGATCATCATCAATCTACACGCTTACGCCATTTCGGGTGATTTGAGCTTCCGAACCAGCTATATGACGCGCTTGCCGCTCAACACGGCCGCGTGGGAAAACCTGCGCCGTGACCGTGATCTGTTGACGGCCGAACAGCAGTCTAAACTAGACAAAATTGAACTGTTGCGGGAAGCGCTTTTCCAGTGGCCGTTTGAGATCCTGTCCGTTGTGCAAGGTGAAGAGGCCTATGCGGATCTCTATCTTTTTAGGACCAACTCTGTGCCACAGGCGGATGATATGCTGGCCCTGCTGGAGCAGATGGCGGTGGAAGAACAGCTCTTGCTTGATGCCAATCTGCAGGCCGGCCGACAGTGGCTCACAAACGTTCAGCTCTTCACCATTGTTAGTGGTTTGGTTGCCCTAATCATCGCTCTGGGGATGGCTCAATTCTTCAGGGATGTGATTGCAGGGGCGTTGAAACGCTTAACAAATACGGCCGAGCAAATCGCCAACGGCCAGCTTGATGTCAACGCCAACGTTGAGTCAACGGATGAAATTGGTCAATTGGCCGATTCATTTAACAGCATGACGTTTCAGTTGAAAGAAACGATTCATGATCTTGAAGAGCAAACGAAACAGGCCCAGCAGGCGGATCGGGCCAAGAGTCGCTTTTTGGCCAACATGAGCCACGAATTGCGCACGCCGCTAAACGGCATTTTGGGATACGCACAACATCTGGGAACCGATCAGCAACTTTCCCAGAATCAGCTTAATTCTGTCGAAGTGATTGAGCAGAGCGGTCAGCATCTTTTGCTTTTGATCGAAGACCTGCTCGATATTTCAAAGATCGAAGCCAATAAACTTGAGCTTCAGCCTACAGAGGTGCATTTCCCAGGATTTATGACGAGCATCGTCAACTATTTCCGACTGAGCGCGGATCAGAAGGAGGGGGTTGAGTTTGTCTATGAACCAACTACATCCTTCCCGACCAATGTCTATGCGGATGAAAAACGCTTGCGCCAAATTCTGCTCAATCTGCTGAGCAATGCGCTTAAATTTACCCATTCAGGATCGGTCACGTTGCGGATTGGGGTTGAAGAAAGTGAAGATTCGGAGCAACGATTCCGTTTTGAAATCCATGACAGCGGCATCGGGATGACGCCTGAAGAACTTGAGCGGATTTTTATCCCGTTTGAGCAGGTTGGGGACCCAACCCTTTGGGCCGGGGGAACGGGGCTGGGATTAGCCATTACGCAAAATTTGGTAGATGCGATGGACGGCCGATTAAAGGTTGAAAGCATCCCCGACGAAGGCAGTACGTTCACCTTTGAGGTCGATCTCTTGGTGCTGGATCGGCATAAAATCAGCCATGCCAAGAGTGCATCCGCACCAAACGGAAACGGACCACATCGATTAAATGGGGCCGAATCTGCAATTTTGGCACCGCCGTCGGAAATCACCAATGAGCTGTACGATTTAGCCCTCAAAGGGGCGCTCCCTCTTATCGGCAAGCGGTCTAAAAAACTCGCGAACGGAGACTATGCTCAGTTCGGCCGACAGCTCAATTTGCTGGTGCAAAATTTTGATGAGGACGGGATCCTCGCTTTTCTCGAACAACACATCTCAACAGAAAAATAGGTGTTATGAATCTTTTTCTCGGTATCGATTTAGGGACATCCAGCGTCAAAGTCGCTTTGGTGAATGGGGACGATT
>JAHDGV010000676.1 GCA_020631655.1 Chloroflexota bacterium
GGAGTTAAAAATAAGCGACTACCTTGACCAGTTAGAAGCTCGATTTGTTGAAATGGAGCCGGTTATCTTTTCGTTTGTGCCGGAGCCTCGCCGCTGGGAGCGGGTGCATAAACAAGCGGCCGAGCTTGAAGCGAAATATCCCGATCCTGAAAATCGGCCGCCACTGTTTGGATTGCCTGTTGGTGTCAAAGACATCATTCGGGTCGATGGGTTGCCCACACGCGGCGGCTCACAGCTACCGGCCGATGTTTTATACGCACCTGAATCACCCGTGGT
This sequence comes from Chloroflexota bacterium, assembly GCA_020631655.1. Lineage (GTDB taxonomy): Bacteria > Chloroflexota > Anaerolineae > Promineifilales > Promineifilaceae > WTJY01. The sequence goes on from JAHDGV010000676.1 coordinate 277, forward strand.
GACCCAATTGCGCGAGGCGGGAGCGTTGATTTTAGGCAAAACCATTACGACTGAATTTGCATATTTTGGTCCCGGACCCACACGCAACCCCAACAATCCGTTTCATTCGCCCGGCGGCTCGAGCAGTGGCTCTGCGGCGGCGGTTGCGGCCGGACTCGTGCCGCTGGCGTTAGGAACTCAAACAATAGGCTCGGTGAACCGGCCGGCCGCATTTTGTGGGATTGTCGGGTTTAAGCCAACGTATGATCGCATATCAAAAGAGCATGTAATTGAAAATGCGGTGTCGCACGACACGGTGGGGCTTTTTGCGCAAGATGTGGCCGGGGCGGAAGCCATCGCTCAAATTTTGTGTAAATCTTTTACGCCAAGAAAACCGCTAGAGGCAAAAGACGTGACAGTTGGCATTCCGAATGGTCAGTATTTACATGCGGCCGAGCCGGAGGCGTTGGCTCATTTTTACAAAACGGCCGAAAAGCTAGAAGCGGTCGGGTATACGGTTAAGCGGCTGGAGGCGATGCCTAATTTTGACGAAATTCGCAAACAGCATTTGATCGTTAACGAACGAGATGCGGCCGATTATCATGCGCAGTTTAGCGATTATTTCCATTTGTATGAGGCAAAAACGCTGAAGTTGGTCGAGGACGGCCAAAAACATTCTGATGAGGCGTTGGTGCACGGGCGACAGGTTAAACTTGAGACTCGCCATCATTTAACCGCGTTGATGGATGAACACGGCTTGGATGCGTGGATTACCCCCGGCGCACCCAGCACGGCTCCGCTGGGGTATGCCAGCACGGGCAACCCGATCATGCAGTTACCGTGGAGCAATGCGGGGATGCCGACGCTGAATTTGAAAAGCGGCACGGCCGAAAATGGGTTGCCATTGTCGTTGCAAATGGCCGCTCGCTTTAATCAGGATGAGATTTTGTTTGCGATAGGTCACGGGGTAGAGGCATTTCTTGGGTAGGGGTCGAAGGGTGCGGAAAGTAGTTTTGTTCTTCAGAGCCAATTTGGACCCGCACCCTTCGACCCCTACAGGATTTTTAGCATGACAGAATTTTTAATTCGCACAGCAACACCGGCCGATCTTGATACGGTTGTAGGCTTTAGCCACAAACTGTTTCAAGAAGATGCTGGTCAGCGTGATCCGTTCACGAATATAGATTGGGCACCAGAACATGGGCATGATTATTTCCGGCCGATGATTAACGATGATCAGTTTTTGTGCTTACTCGCTGAGGTTGATCAAAATTCGGTCGGATTTTTAATCGGGTATTTGAAAAAGCCGTCGGACGTTCGGCCGATCAAGGCGGCCGAGTTGCACAGCATGTTTGTTGATAAAGCGTTCCGAAGCCAAAAGATCGGTGAAGGGTTGGCCCAACGGTTCTTAGAGTGGGCCAAAGAAAATGGCTCAATCCGAGCCTCGGTTTCCGCTTACGCCGCCAATGTTAGAGCGATAGCGTTTTATGAATCTATGGGTTTTGCCCCTAAAAACGTATCACTTGAAATTGGATTAGATGGGTAAGAGCAGAAATCGTTTTTGCATTGTTGTTTCAGGCTTGCCTGCCAGTGGCAAGACCACTGTGGGGAGAAAAGTGGCGCATGAGCTGGCCATTCCATTTTATGATAAAGATGATTATTTAGAATCGCTTTATGAATCGCGAGGTATTGGGGACGGGGAATGGAGACAGATGTTAAGCCGGGAAAGCGATTTGCACTTTCAGCAGGCGGCGAAGCAAGAAGCAACCGCTGTGCTTGTTTCTCACTGGCGGCCGCCAACCCTTGATACTCAGTCGGGGACACCAACGGGGTGGCTCACCCAATCCTTTGAGAAGGTTATTGAGATTTATTGCCAATGCCCGGCCAAGACGGCCGTACAACGATTTTTTGCTAGGGAGCGACACCCAGGTCATCTAGACAAATTGAAAAATTACAATCAAACTTTAAGTTGGATGCAAGAATATGAACAGTTTCTACCGCTAGGGTTCAGAGACCTGATTATCATTGATTCGAGCCAAAATTTATTTTTAGACCAATTAGTAGGTGATTTAAACCAAATCATCAAAGATTAGATATGAGAAAAGTCAGCATCGTAGGAAT
>JAHDGV010000677.1 GCA_020631655.1 Chloroflexota bacterium
GTATGGACATGGAAGGAACCGAGGCGAACTTGGCCACCTTCAGCTTCCCAACGGCCGAAGAGCAGTTGTCAGATGCATGGTTGGGCGGCACGGTTCAAACCTTTGTGAAAGAAGTTGCTGACTTCTTTGTTGAGCAAGGTGAACTAGAGTCTTCACTCGACAGCTACGACGCATTCATCAACACTAGCTTCCTTGCGCAAGTTGAATCAGCTCCTGCAATGATGGCTGATGAAGCTATGGACGATGGGGCAATGGCTGATGGATCAGACACCAAAGTTTGCCAAATCACCGACGTAGGTGGTATCGACGACAAATCGTTTAACGCAACCGCATGGTTGGGTGTTGAAAACGCTGTTGAGATGTTTGGTGTTGAAGGGAAATTCCTCGAATCACAACAACAAACCGATTACGAAAAGAACATCGGCGCATTTATCGATGATGGCTGTGACTTGATCGTAACCGTTGGTTTCTTGTTGGGCGATGCTACCGCGGCCGCGGCCGAAGCAAACCCGGATCAAGATTTCATGATTTTGGACTTTGCGTATGATCCAGCATATGACAACGTTCAAGGCGTTGTGTTTGCCAGTAACCAAAACGCATTTTTGGCCGGATATGCGGCCGCTAGCGTGACCGAAACCGGCATCGTGGGCACCTATGGTGGTATCAACATTCCACCTGTAACCGACTTCATGGACGGGTATGTGTTGGGTGTGAACTACTTTAACGAACAAAACGGCACCGACGTGCAAGTTTTGGGTTGGGACGTTGATGCTCAAGACGGTCTATTCACCGGCAACTTCGAGTCAACCGACGACGGCCGGGCATTTGCTGAATCATTGATGGACGAAGGCGCTGACGTGATCTTCCCATTGGCTGGTGCTGCTAACATCGGAACCGCATCATCTGTTCAAGAACGTGGTGATGCTTGGGTTATCGGTGTAGACAGTGACTTTGCCGCTGTACTCCCAGAATTTGCAGACGTGATCTTCATGTCTACCCTTAAACGCCTTGACACCGCTGTTGTCAGCGGCACCGAAGAAATCATCAAAGGTGAATTCGAAGGTGGCACTTGGGTTGGAACACTGGCCAACGACGGTGTAGGCATTACCACACCAACCATCGACATCCCTGGTTTAGAAGACGTACGTCAAGCGATTATCGCTGGTGAAATCGTTACTGCTCCTGGCCAAGAGGCTATGATGGAAGAGGATGCCATGATGGCTGATGGCTCAGACACCAAAGTTTGTCAAATCACAGACGTGGGTGGTATCGACGATAAATCGTTTAACGCTACCGCATGGTTGGGTGTTGAGAACGCTGTTGACATGTTCGGCATCGAAGGAAAATTCCTCGAATCACAACAACAAACTGACTACGAAAAGAACATTGGCGCATTCATCGATGATGGCTGTGACTTGATCGTAACCGTTGGTTTCTTGTTGGGTGATGCTACCGCGGCGGCGGCCGAAGCCAACCCAGATCAAAACTTCATGATCTTGGACTTCGCTTATGACCCTGCGTTCGATAACGTTCAAGGTGTTGTATTTGCCAGTAACCAAAACGCATTTTTGGCCGGATACGCGGCCGCTAGCGTGACCGAAACCGGCATCGTGGGCACTTATGGTGGTATCAACATTCCTCCAGTAACCGACTTCATGGATGGTTATGTGTTGGGTGTGAACTACTTCAACGAACAAAACGGCACCGACGTGCAAGTTTTGGGTTGGGACGTAGAAGCGGCCGATGGCTTGTTCACCGGCAACTTTGAATCAACCGACGACGGCCGTGCGTTTGCTGAATCACTGATGGACGAAGGTGCAGACGTCATCTTCCCATTGGCTGGTGCTGCTAACATCGGAACCGCATCATCTGTTCAAGAACGTGGTGGTGCTTGGGTTATTGGTGTAGACAGTGACTTTGCCGCTGTACTACCAGAATTCGCAGACGTGATTTTCATGTCTACCTTAAAACGTCTTGATACCGCCGTTGTAAGCGGAACTGAAGAGATTATCAAGGGTGAATTTGTTGGTGGCACTTGGGTTGGTACACTGGCCAACGACGGTGTAGGCATTACCACGCCAACCATCGATATCCCAGGTTTGGATGACGTACGTGAAGCGATCATCGCAGGTGATATTGTTACCGTACCTAGTCGTTAGATCTAGCTATTAGCCTCTGGCTTTTAGCTCTTAGCTGACTTTTTAACAGCCCCGTTGGGATTTCCCGGCGGGGCTGTTTTTGTTAGACAGGAACGGGTGTTCACACGATAATCGGCCGATGGATGCGAAGCGAACCTTCTTTTTTATGAGCTTTACGATGGCGCTGTTTTGGGCCACCTGGACGATGTACACGGGGGTGTACCGAGTCGCGGC
>JAHDGV010000114.1 GCA_020631655.1 Chloroflexota bacterium
GCCGCACACCCAAACCAGCCTCTAGCTTGCTGATGTATGAGCTGGCGACGGCCGGAGACAGACCAAGCTCTCGGCCGGCCAAGCTAATATTTTGCGTCGCTCCCAATCTGACAAAAAGTTTTAGGTGATCGATATTCATAACTAATGCAACGCGCCTTTCAAATAAGACCTCGGAGGTTTCACTTTCCTAGAAGATCGTAACCTGTTTAAAGAAAATCTCCGAGGTCTATTCACAAGCGACTTTCAACAAAATCTATAAACTGAGTTTTCAATTTGGGATATTATCATTTTTCTTATTGATAATAAAATAGTGGTAATTATGGAAACACAAACCGAAACAACCGAGTTTCAAACCATCAATTCAGGCTTTAACGCCGTATTTAAACAAAACAAACTAAGCGTCGGTCTGGTTGTCCCGATCGAGGCATATCCAAACAGCCCCATCCCAACCATGGAGCGGCATGTTCAACGAGTTCAGCTCGCAGAAGAGCTGGGCTTTACCTCTGTATGGCTCCGCGATGTCCCGTTTAATGTCCCATCATTCGGAGATGCTGGGCAAACGTTTGATCCGTTTGTCTATTTGGGATTGCTGGCAGGCCAAACAAAATCGATTGCACTGGGCGTAGCCAGCATCATCTTGCCCCTGCGCCATCCGGTGCACGTGGCTAAAGCGGCCGCCAGTGCGGACGTACTGTCAGGCGGCCGGGTAATTCTTGGCGTCGCGTCTGGGGACCGGCCGCAAGAATATCCAGCAATGAACTTCCCGTTCGAAGAACGCAGCTATCGTTTTCAGGACAGTTTTGAATACATGCGCCGATTGGACGAAGATTTCCCATCTTTTGAAAATAGCTTTGGTAGCCCCTACGGCATCATGGACATGCTTCCAAAAGCAACCGGCGGAAAAATCCCACTGATGGTAACTGGAAGCAGTCGGCAAGACCCCAATTGGATCGCCCAAAACAGCGACGGATGGATTATTTATCCACGTAACGCATCGGCTCAAGCTGGCATCATCAAGGATTTTCAGGCGCGTGTCTCTGCCGCAAATCGGCCGCCACAGCCGGTCATGCAACCGCTCTACATCGATCTGGTTGACGATGATGATGCCCGGCCGCAACCGATCCATTTAGGATTTAGATCAGGCAAAAACGCCGTCATCGGTTACTTGAAAGAGCTAGAAAGCGCGGGGATTAACCACGTCGCCCTTAACTTGCGCTTCAACGAAGCAGATACAGAAACAACAATGAAACAGCTGGCAGAAAAAGTTTTGCCAGAGTTTATTTAACTAGAGGAAAACAAATGCAGAAAACAATTTTAATTACAGGGGCTACAGACGGAATCGGCTTAGAAACGGCCAAAACATTGGCGTCACAGGGGCACAACTTAATTGTCCACGGCCGGAATCCTAACAAACTTGAAAATGTTGTCGCTCAACTTGGGGAAATCCCCGGATCAGGAAACATCTCGAGCGCTGTGGCCGACCTATCAAACCTAGATGCGGTCCGGCAGCTGGCCAGTGAGATAACACAAAATCTCAGCCACCTAGATGTGTTGATCAATAACGCAGGTGTGTTTAAGTTAGCCAATCCCTTTTTGGCAGATGGGCAAGATTTGCGCTTTGTTGTGAACACCGTTGCCCCCTATTTGCTCACCCAACTTTTGTTACCCATCATGGATTCGTCTAGCCGAGTTGTGAACTTATCATCGGCCGCACAGGCGCCAGTTAACATCGATGCGCTTCTCGGCAATGTGCAACTTGCCGATGATTTTGCCGCTTATGCCCAAAGCAAATTGGCGATCACGATGTGGTCCCGTGCTATGAGCACAAACCCAAACGGGCCGATTGTGATTGCAATTAATCCGGGGTCGTTGCTCAAAACAAACATGGTGGCAGAGGCATTCGGCCGGTTCAACAACGATGTGAGCGTCGGAGCTGACATTCTCATTCAAGCGGCTCTATCTGACGGCTTTGCAAAAGCATCTGGCAAATATTTCGACAATGACGCCGGCCAGTTTGCCAATCCTCATCCAGATGGGTTGAATGATGCAAAGATCAAAGAAGTTGTTCAGGCATTAGAAAAACTCTTGGGCTAAATTCTGACGCCTAAGCAAACAAAAAAGCTGGATCGCAAAATACGATCCAGCTTTTTTTGTTTGTGACCTCATGTTACGCGAGGATAGCTTGAGGTAAATCGGATTGTTTATCCGATACCAGCTTGAGGCTTTCAGTCTCAAACCAAGCAGGAATTCTTTCCCGATTTTTTCAATATCTCGACCGCGAATAACCTCAGTTTCGTTTAAGAAAATTTTGCAGAGTATCCCTTTGATTTGGCAGAATATTTTAACAAAATGGCAAAAAGATCAGCCAATGACTGGGATATTTGGCGACAACTCCCAGTCATCGGCTGATCATTGAGCCCATACGTCTGTTGGTTCGGCCAGATGACAGGGAGCCAGACACTTGTTTGCTTATCCAAAACTCCGGTTGATACAAAACATCAGTTATTCAGTTAAATATTTTCGCAATTCAGCCTTTGCCGGTTTCCCCGTTGGGGTCCGAGGCATCTCGTCTAAAATTTGCATCTGAGACGGAACCATAAATCGGCTCATGCGCGGCCGGCAATAGTCCTGCAACTGAGCCAAAGTCATGGCGGCATTCGACTTTAAAGTGATAAACGCCTTGACCTCTTCTTCACCCCGGCTGTCTGGCACCCCGAGCACGGCGCAATCTTCAATATCAGGATGGGTCAAAATCCCCTCCTCAATCTCATAGCCAGACACCATTTCCCCCTTCACCCGAATTCGCTCAGAAATTCGAGCGATCCAATGCAAATCTCCATCTTCATCCAGCCGGGCCAAATCACCCGTATGGAACCACAGATTACGCCACGCTTTTAATGTGCGATCTGGCATACCGATGTATTCGCTCGCCATGATGGCTGGTTCAAGCGGCCGGATCACCAGCTCACCCACCGCCCCTTGAGGCAAAATGTCGTCGTGCTCATCCACAATCGCTACTTCATATCGATCCAGCACCTTGCCTGCACCCGATTTGTCCCACATCGGCAGAGCCACAGAACCAGCGTCGGTTGAGCCGTAGCCGCCGCCCCGGGCAACTTTTAACTTAAAGCGAGCCTCAAACGCATCATGATCAACGGGTAACGGGGTCCCCCAGAAAAAGCGCATATTGTGCTCAGTCTCTTCTGGGCACGGCTCTTTGGCCCACAGCAACGGCTGGACCGATCCCAGAGCCATAAACCACGTTGCGCCGTATTTGCACACCTCCGGCCAAAAGTTCGACAGGCTAAAGCCATCCCGAATGATGGCTCTGCCACCCACCATCATGGCTGGCAACACATCATACTGAGCCGCCCCCACGTGAAACAGCGGATACGGAGAATAAACGCAATCATCTTCAGTCAGATCGAACGCCTCGATCATCGACTCGGCCGCGCGAACCGAACTGCGGTGTGGGATTGCGCATCCTTTTGAAACTCCCGTTGTGCCGGAGGTAAACAGAATGACGGCCGTTTCGTCATCCCGCACCGGCTGGGTCGCTTCACTGTCGTTTTCGCTAATAAGGGCTGACCACGGCAACACCGCCTGCTCGGCAAAGAGCGTTTTAGCCTGCTCAACCCCGTCCACAGCTATCAGCCGCTCAAGGCTCTCTAAATCTGGCAAGATGGTTTGGAGCGGCTCAAAAAATCGCTCGGCTGTGATCAAGGTCTTGCACCCTGTCAGGTTGATCATGCGGCTCAACGGCAAGCCTCGCATCGTGTTATTGATCGATACTTCAACACAACCGATCTTCTTCATCGCATAAGATGTGGCCAAAAACGGGATTCCGTTTGCCAGCATGATCCCCACGTAGTCGCCCGATTTTATTCCAATCGAAGTGAGACCGTGCGCGATGCGGTTTGTGAGCCTGTTGAATTCAGCGTAGCTTAAGGTTTCTCCCGTCTCGGCACGGGTAACAAAGGGACGGTTTGCATATTTTTCGGCTGATTGGCGCAAAAGCTCGCCCAAGCTAATGCGCTGGGCTTCCCGGCCGGTGAGTCGATCAAATGGTGGGGTCATCAGAACATTCTCCGTTTTGCATAGTTTTCGGAATTCTACCAAAATTGAAAGATATGATCCGATTGTATAAAGTCTCCGACACAGACCAGATAGTTGAAGCTTGGCGACAGGCATCCTTGATTGCCCACCCCTTCCTGAGCAAAGGGTTTATGGCACAGGAAGAAGACAATTTGCGCAAGCTGTTTTTGCCCCGCTCACAAACGTGGGTTTTTGAGCAAAACGGCCGTGTTCATGGATTCATGTCGCTACTGGAACATATAATTGGGGGATTATTTGTGCATCCAACATTCCAAAGGAAAGGCATAGGCTCTACTCTAATCAATCACGCTCAGACCCTACATCCTAGTTTAGAACTCGAGGTATTTGAAGCCAATCAGCAGGGAAGGGCGTTTTACACAAAAATCGGTTTCAAAACTATTTCAAGCAGGTTTGATGATGCAACTCAACAGCCGATGCTAAAAATGCGTTTGGGGTAAAACAAAAAAGCCGATTACCCCAAGAATGGAGCAATCGGCTTCTAAATTACCGTTTGATTGGGTGGCTATTCACTGATAAACGAGAAATATACTTTGTTGGCAAAAATATCTGAGAATGATGGAACAGCCGGCATCATCTCGGCCGGAGCCACGACACCGAAGTATCCCAACCGATCCATCTGGAATGTGATTGTTCGATTCTCAAGATCAAATACAACATCCTCGATTATAGTTGGTTCAACATTGCTTTGTGCATCAGGGATCGATTGAAGCATGATAGCCAGCTCTGTTGGGCCAACCGTTTCTGCGATCTCACTTGGATACGGCACTGTTACCGTCAAAGTTTGATCCAGTTCCCTATCCCAATGGGGCAAGAAACTAGCATCAAGGGCCATAACCAAGTAGTTCAAACCTACAGATCGCATTTCTCCGTTTAATGGCAAGAAACTGCCCGTTTCGAGGCCGATGTGGGTAATCAGGGTGTCATCCGCAAACAAACCGGCCGGAACATTAACCGTTGTACCGTCCTCTACTTGAACAGTCACAGGCGATTCAGCATCAATTTCAGCCGATTCTGGAGGGTAGTAATACCCCTCTTTTTGCAATACCAAATCAATATTAGTTGGCCCATTTACATTGATGGGTCCAGAGGCATACCAATAATCTGCACCAACACTCATATTTGCGCTGATATACCATTTTCCATCAACTAAATCTACCGAAAAGTCACCTACTCCATTTTCACCGTCAGAACTTAGGTGGACAGCGAGGTATTTATAGCCGCCATTCGCAGAATTAAGGTTAACAGCAACTTCTCCACTCTCAGTTAAACCCGGCGCAAAAATTGACCCTGTGAGTGGGGTGTTGGCTGATTGATATTCAATAATGAAATCGGAAATAACCTCTCCCGGCTCAACAATGATCGCTTGTGCTTGAGGCGGAAAGATACCATCCTCAGAGAAATAATCTTGGGCCGTCAACAAATAGGTTCCATAGGGGATATTTTGGCTAAAGTTGCCTGCCGGACCAACCTCAACATAGATATCCAATCCAACAAGTTCACCTTGCCCAGCCATGTGGATACCGCCGTATGAAATAGGTTCACCCGCAGGGGTAATCATCCGGCCGGAGATTGAAGCATCTGCCAGGACAATGGGCAAATCTACCGTTACCGTACTGTTTTCAGTTAACGATATATACGGTACGCTATAGCTCAACTGCATATAGTTGCTTTGAGATGAGCTTTCTATGTTCCAATCTAGTGACCAAGTGCCATCACGCAGTGGAAGTGAAAATCCTCCGCTGTCTGAACTAATCGCCGAATATGCCGTTCCGCTTACATCCTCAGAATATGCCCACACACTGCCGACAAGGCCCGTCACAGCTTCTCCACTACGGAAATCAATAAGTTGGCCCGATAGCTGGGCATTTGGCTCTAAAGCCTGTATCTCAATTTCGATCGTAGAGTTTGCCCCTACTATCACGCTAATTTCTCTTGGGAAAAACAAGGATGTGTCGAACAGGTTGATGTAAAGCGTGTACTCACCTTCAAATACCGCAAGGTCAAATTTTCCATTGATGATTGGCCCTTCTGAGTAGAATGTGCCATCGTTTTTATTTAGAGCAGAAACATACCCATTGACCGCAAGACGCCCGTTGCCCTCTGAGTCAACGACCGACCCAGAGATATTGCTATCAAGCTCTGTGATCACAAAGTTAATTTCTTCAGCAATTTGATCGGGGAGAACAGTCACTTCTTTGGGAGTGCCATCGTAGTAATAGTTAGGCAAATCATAGGCGGCGGCATACACGGTCCAACTGCCAGCAATCACTTTCAGTTCGTAATACCCATTTTCATCCGTGGTCGCAAATCGCTCCCGATCTAACCCATCTTGGTGATAGCCATAAATCTGAATGTTCGCAACGGGTTCACCGGCCGCAGTTGCGACACGACCCTTGATCGTTGCGTTTGGCGCAGGAAGCACAATTTCCCCTAAATCCAATGTTTCACCAGAAACCAAGGAAATCGATTTTACTTCTACACGTCCAAAATATTCTGAATCTGGGTAAATCAGATATTCATACTCACCGGCCGGAGCACTAAGAGAGAATTCAGACCCGGGCTCAAAATATTTACCTGTTTCAAAATACGGGTCATTCGAGTAAAGTGAAAAATAAAAGCCGGGTGACGGAACATCGGGATCTGGCGAAACAACTGAGCCTCGAACTTCGGAATCATAACGGACGACTTCAATCGTTAAAGATTTTTCTTCGGGAGAATCGTCATCAACAAACGAAATAACAATGGGAGAATCATAGTTAGTCCAATCAGCATTTTCATAGTCGATCGGATAGACACCAATGCTCCAAGTACCACCTATTAAATCAAATTCAAATTGCCCGTTGCCATCTGTGGTTGCTTCACGCGTCAACGCTTGTTCGTTATGAGCCGCATAGACAAGCGCATCGGTAACCGGAACCCCGTTGTTGTCAACAACGGTGCCTGTTAATTTTTTAAGGTCTGTAGGCCAAGCGGTATACCTTAATTCCAATGGCTCTCCATCCGTCGGAATCGTGATATCAAGCGGCTCTGGCGGAATCTGAGAGCTGTTGTTGTAGTCGTTGTAGTTCCAGACAACCAGTCTGTATTGTCCATCACGTAAATTCCCGATCTTCCACGTGCCATCAAAACTGCTGTAGGCAAACCCCTCAGAATATGGCAAGTTATCTATCGAATAAATTGATATTCCTGTTTCAGGATACGGGTTCCCGTCAGCATCTAAAACAGTGCCGAAAATATCAGGTCCACCGTATTCAAGCGGTTGCACTAATGTCTCCGCATCTTCAGAAATGGTGATAAAAACTGGCTCAGATTCAAAGTATTGGTCTTGATAATAAGATGGAAAAGCTCGTAAAGAATAGTCCCCGGCCGGAATGCCACGCATGAAATAGCGGCCATTTACCGTTCTTGCACTCGCATAATATGAGCCGGTCGCACTCATCACTATGGCGTATCCTTCGGTTATCTCATCTGAATCAGGGGCACTCACCGTTCCGGCAAGCTGTGCCTCAACAACACTAATGTCGCCTAAATCGAATGACGATTGGAAGAGATCAACATACGGCGTTACGGCCGGCATCAAATAACTGCCTTCTGGGGGCAACAGATTAACAACGTACACCCCTTGCCCAACCGATGGGAACAAGAATTCTCCCGTCTCGGTGTCTACAGATGTCACAGCAACCGGTGGTCCATACACATTTTCTTCTATTGGTGAAAATGGTGCGTGAGCACGCTGCAGATCAGATTCAATTTCAAACGTTGACCGGGGGGCTGATGGCACAGGCGGTGTAGCAGTTGGCTGGGGAACAGGTCCAGGGTTAGGCGGATAATCGTAATCGATGTAGTAAAGCCCAATTTGCATACCGGCCGGGATTGTAATCCCTTCTGGCAGAACCAGTTTCCCCGTTACAGTTCCAGTTGTGGCGGCATCTTCAGCTTGAACCGTAGTCACCAAGCTGTAGCCAAATAAAACCATGCCCAACAAAATCAAACTAATCAATACTGACTTGAATACACGCTCTTTTCTCATTTTCGTTTTTCCCTTTGTTGTAAATACCCTGCAAACTAAACGGCTGTTTTTGTTGATCGGTAGATCTGTTCCAGTGTCGACCTAAAACAGCCCGTCTGCCGGTTATATTCCCTACATCACGACGCTTTTTCCTATACGCTTTTGCTCCGCTGTTTAGAATAACGAATCAAGCTGGAGATTTGTTCCAAGTTGACATGGAATCAATCATTTTGACAAGAGAAATACCCGATTTTAAAGTGATCCTAACCAAGAAAAAAAGGGGCTACCTCCGTTAAAACTCTTTGCGTAATTCCCGGCCGGTAACGCTAGCCTCTACTTGAGCAACTTGCTCAGGCGTTCCTTGCGCCACAATGGTTCCCCCGGCCGCTCCACCTTCTGGACCCAAGTCAATGATCCAATCGGCCGTCCCAATCACGTCTAAATTGTGTTCGATCACCAAAATCGAATTCCCCGCATCCACCAGCCTGTGGAGCACATCGAGCAATACCTGCACATCAGCAAAATGGAGGCCCGTTGTGGGCTCATCCAAAATATAGATCGTATTCCCCGTAGCCTTTCGGCTTAGCTCTTTGGCCAGCTTAATCCGCTGAGCCTCTCCTCCTGAAAGGGTGAGCGCACTTTGCCCCAACTTTAGGTAATCCAGCCCCACATCGTAGAGCATTTGCAACCCACTTTTGATTTTCGGCTGGGCATCAAAAAACGCCAATGCTTCAGCCACATCCATATCCAACACCTCTGCGATATGTTTGTCTTTAAAGGTTACCGCCAACGTGTCTCGATTAAACCGCTGTCCGTTGCACTCACGGCATGTCACCCACACATCGGCCAAAAAGTGCATTTCAACCCGCTTTTGCCCGTGACCCGAACAGGTAGCGCATCGGCCGTCGCTGTTGTTAAAACTAAAGCGGCCCGCTTTGTAGCCACGCATTTTCGCCTCCGGCAAACTAGCAAACAGCTTGCGAATCTCATCAAACAAGCCGACGTAAGTTGCCGGATTTGAACGGGGTGTCCGGCCGATTGGGTCTTGGGTGATGTTGATCGCCTTATCCACTTGATCTAATCCATCCAAACTGTGATGTGGCCCCGGTGTCGATTGGGCGTTCATCAGATCGCGTGCCAAAATGGGGGATAGGGTTTGCCCTACCAAACTGCTTTTCCCGCTTCCACTCACTCCCGTAATGCAGGTTAAAACACCGAGCGGAAATTTGACGGTCAGGTTTTTCAGGTTGTTCAAACGGGCATCTTTCAGGGTCAGCCAGCCGGTTGGTTCACGCCGTTTTTCAGCGTTCGACGTGATGATTTTTAGATCCCCACGCAGGTATCGGCCGGTCAAACTTTCAGGGTGATGGGCCAGCGCTTCGGGTGGTCCGGCCGCAATCAGTTCACCCCCAAGCACACCGGCCCGTGGACCCAAATCAATGATCCAATCTGCATTGGCCATCGTCTGGGCATCATGCTCAACCACCAAAACCGTATTCCCCATATCACGCAGTTCCGTCAGTGTTTCGATTAGCTTAGTGTGATCCCGCACGTGCAGGCCGATAGATGGCTCATCAAGCACGTATAGAACACCGACAAGGCCACTGCTCAGCTGGCTGGCCAACCGAATCCGCTGCCCCTCCCCGCCTGACAGCGTCGGTGCGGCTCGGTCTAGATTCAGGTAATGCAGCCCAACATTCAGCATAAATCGCAACCGTTTTGAAAGCTCAATCATGACTTCTTCTAAAATCACCTGTTGCTCTTCGTTTAAAGTCTGAGGGATAGATTGCACCCATTCGGCCGTTTGCCCCAGCGTCATCTTGTTGACTACAGGAAGTCTTTGCCCCGCAACCGTCACAAACCTCGCCTCGGGACAAAGTCGTTCCCCATTGCAACTGGTACACGGTAGTTGACTCATAAACTGAGCCAGCCAGCGTCGTCGCCCTTCCGATTTTGTGGTTCTAAACAGCCGGTTTATCTGCCGAATCAGTCCTTGAGCCGGACGAGTCACCTCCCCCTGCATCCGGTCTTCCGGCCGACCTTCTCCCCAAATAAATTTGAACGCCACATCACCCGAACCATGTACCAGTGCATGACGAAACTCTTCCGGCAATTGCTCCCACGGCTGGTTAATATCCGCCCCGTAATGCTCTGCAATTACTTTGATCTGCGCCAGCGTCCACGACGACTTTTTCTTCCCCAGCGGTCCGTAATAGGGAGAAGCCCCATCCATTAAGGATAAATCTGGCCGAGTAAAGATCAAATCGGGATCAACCTGCAATTGCACCCCCAGCCCGTTGCAGTCTTGGCACATGCCGCTGGGGGAATTAGGGCTAAACAGCCGTGGTGAAAGCTCTTGAAAACTTAGCCCGCACGATCCGCAAGCATGGTGTTGTGAAAACTGTTGCTCTTCTCCGTTTGCCATTAGCAGTGTCAAAGAGCCATGCCCGGCCCGCAAGGTTGTTTCAACACTATCTGTCAATCGGCTCTCAAAAGATTTATCTCGTTCAGCAGGCACAACCAGTCGGTCAATCACCAGATCGATATTGTGTGCCTTTGTTTTAGCCAGCGGTTTTTGTTCCGCCAACCGCACCATCTCACCATTGATCCGGCCGCGAACAAAGCCATCTTCTTGGGCCTGCTCCAACAGTTTGGCATGGGTCCCTTTGCGCCCTACGGCTACCGGGGCCAGCAACTGAAACTTCGACTCGGCCGGTTGCTCTAAAATCTGATCCACAATTTGGCTAGCAGATTGTGGCGTCACATCCCGACCGCACTGCGGGCAGTGGGCCGTACCCACGCGGGCAAACAGCAAGCGCAAATGGTCAGCCACTTCAGTGATGGTTCCCACCGTCGAGCGAGGATTCTTGCTCACCGTCTTTTGTTCAATCGCCACGGCCGGGCTCAGACCAGCGATGTGGTCCACTTTGGGCTTCTCCATCTGCCCCAAAAAGCGGCGAGCATAGCTCGAGAGCGATTCAACATAGCGCCGTTGCCCTTCGGCAAACAGGGTATCAAACGCCAGCGATGATTTACCGCTACCGCTGACCCCCGTTATCACCACCAGCTTATTGCGCGGAATGGTGACATCGACATTTTTCAGGTTGTGCTGCCTGGCTCCCACAATCTCAATGTCACCGGTCGAGTGAAATTGATTATTCCTTATTAATTGTTCTTTATTAATTAATTCAGAGCGATTACCTTCTGTTGGCAATTGATCATTGGCCGTTGCCACTTGACTATTAATTAACTGGTCAGGATCCCCAACTTCCATCTCCCCAATTCCAAAAGATGCCAATCTAGTCCGAGTGATTCGAGCATCTGGCAGTGTGTTGAACATCGTCTGCACTTCGTCAAAGCGACCGTCAACGGCCGTGGTTATTTCAGCCATCTGATCGAGCAACGCATTATCGGCCGCCGTTGTGTCTTTGCTATTTTTACGTCCCAATGGTCCCCAAATGTCCCACGGCAACAGCTCCACTTTGTTTAACGCCATCAAATCTGCCAACAAGTTCCCTTTGATAAATGGCATCCCATTAAGCACGTTTGAAAAACCGAATAGGCGAGGATCCATCTCTTTGGCCCGACACAATCGCCAAGCTTCACCGGCCAAATGAAAGTCTTTGCCATGGACCATGTCAAGCACATTATGGCTCAATTTCATCGCTTCATATTGCTCGTCATCAATCTGGGGGTCGATCAAGACCCACCGTTTGCCGTTCCAATATTCAGCCACCCAGTGGTCATCGTTCCAACCGGTTTCCGGCCGAAAATAGGTGGCAAAGCCGACCCTTAAACGGGCGGGAATCCCTTTTTGACGGCACAGCGCAACAAACAGAGTTGCAAAGGTACGGCAGTTGCCGACAACCCGATCAGCCGGTTTACGCTGTTCCAAAATCGATGCGTCATCAATTGAACAAACTCGATCAAACACCCGCTCCACCGAGCGCAATGTTAGGTAATCTTCCCGCTGAATTTTGGTGAGCGTAATATCATAAATGCCCCCAGTCTTGTTATGCAGAACCAAGCCCTGAGTGACTTTAGCCAGCACCTCGGGCTCGGCCGGGCACTCATCAATTAAGCTCGAAAACGTTTTTGGATTTGTGATTGGCCCATGCTCAGCGTAGTAGGCAAGAATTCTTTGATCAGTCAACTAGAGCCCTCCTTTTCACGGGTAAAATCAAACGCTCAATAGTAACGGGTAAAGATGGGTTGACGCAAAAATTGCATCACGAAATTTAAAGCTCTGTATCATGTAAATGGGTTACCCTAAAAACGAGCCATCGATTAAGATAAAAGAGATGAAACACGACATTCTTTATACAAATCTGCGCCAAACTTTTAGCCAGTGGGCCGAGTTATCAGATCACCAATGGGAGGCACTTTCTGCCATTTTTCAGTCAAAATCTGCTCGACCAAAAGCAATGATCAATATGCCGGGGGATGAGACTCACGAGCTGATTTTTGTTGGGCAGGGATTGCTCCGGTTCTACTTTTTGGCGGCCGATGGGAAAGAGAATAACAAAGCGTTTGTGGCTGAAAATCAGTTTGCTGGGCCACTCGCCAGTGCCGCGCTAGGGCTTCCCCTCTACTACGGCATCGAAGCGCTTGAAGAAACGCATTACCTGGCTGCACCATTTGAAGCGTTTACAAGTCTGTATGATACCGATTATGTTTTTGAGCGACTGGGGCGCAAGCTGGCCGAGCTGTTACTGATCCGCAAAGAACTGCGCACCCGCAGTTTGCTCGAAAAAACGGCCGGAGAACGCTACATCGACTTTTTGAACGAGCATCCTGAACTTGTCCGACGTGTGCCGCAGTATCATCTTGCATCCTATTTGGGTGTCACAGAAGTATCCCTTTCACGGCTCAAATCGAGCGTGCGAGCCTAAGCGTGCCCGGCCGTTTGACATTTTTCTCCTGATCCACATAATAAAAAGCAAACTCCTACAAGGTAAGTGCCATGACAGATTGTTAGCATCCAACTGAACTCCACCGTCTTAATATCAAGACCATCTTTCATTCGGTTTTCCCCAGCCTGCATTTGGAGAATCGCCATGCTAACGGCACACAATCTGTCAAAATCCTACGGAATTTCCTCCGTATTCAACAACATCACATTTTCTATAAATCCCGGCGATCGCGCCGGTCTGATCGGCCCCAACGGGGTCGGTAAATCTACACTGATTCGCATCCTTGTCGGGGAAGAATCTCCCGACTCTGGCACCGTCATTTGCAATAGCAAGATCGGCTATCTTTCGCAAGGCTTTGAGCCTGATCCAAATTTATCTTTGGGTGAATTGATTGGTGATTCAACGGCCGAAGAGGAATCGCTTGAAGACCAGCTCATCAAATTGGGAGAGGAGATGGCTGAACGGCCAGATGACGCTGAGTTGCAACAAAAGTACGATCAAATCTTGAACCAGATGATGGACGATTCATCGGCCGAAGGGGCGGCGATTTTAGCCGCGCTTGGCTTAGACCATCTGCCTCCAGAAACTCCGGTCAAACATTTATCGGGTGGTCAAAAAATGCGTCTGTCTCTGGCACTGTTGCTATTGGCTCGGCCGGAAATCCTGCTCTTAGATGAGCCAACCAATCATTTAGACATTGAAATGCTGGAGTGGCTTGAGGGATGGCTGACTAGATATTCAGGCGGTGTTTTTATCGTCTCCCATGATCGAACCTTTCTCGATCAGGTTTGCAACCGAATACTCGACCTTGATCCACACACTCAAACAATCCGTGAGTATCCGGGCAATTACACCGACTACTTGGAGCTTAAGCAAAAAGAGTTGGACAAACACACCGAGGCATGGAAAGAGCAGGAATACCAAATCCGGCGCATGAAGCAGGATATTCGACGCACCAAAGAGCAAGCGAAAGGGGTCGAACTATCAACAAAACCGAATCAACCAACTATTCGTCGCTATGCAAAAAAGGTGGCAAAAAAGGGGAAGTCACGTGAGAAGAAACTTGAACGGTTTCTCGACTCTGAGGATCGGGTTGAAAAGCCAAAGTCAGCGTGGCAAGTAAAAATCGAATTTGAAGATCAGCACTTGGGCAAACAGGTTCTCGAACTGTCTAATTTGGCGGTGGGATACGATCCTTCTCGGCCGTTGATCCAAAACATCACCCAAGAAATACAGCTGGGTGAGCGCATTGTGCTGACCGGCCCGAATGGGACAGGAAAATCAACGCTCATGAAAACGGTAGCGGGCCATCTAGAACCGCTGAGCGGCCGTAGCAAACTGGGCAGTAGCATCAAGCTGGGCTACATGTCGCAAGAGCAAGAGCTTCTCGATCCAAACCAATCACCGCTCGAACATATCCAATCGATAAAAGCGATGAGCCAAACCGATGCTAGATCCTATCTGCATTTTTATCTGTTTAAAGATGATGATTCTTTGCGGCCGATCAAAGAGCTAAGCTATGGTGAACGTGCGCGTTTAACTTTGGCAGGATTAGTGATTCAAGGGTGCAATTTCCTGCTCCTCGACGAACCGATCAATCACTTAGACATCCCATCACGCACACTGTTTGAAAACGCCCTCAAAAACTACTCCGGAACAATTTTAGCCATTGTGCATGACCGATATTTTGTACAAAGCTTTGCCACGCGTATTTGGTGGGTCACCCCCAACGAAGGTGAGCCAAAAAGCGCAATCATCGTTGAAGAGATTCTCTAATTTCGGTCCAAATTATCATTTGATAAGGAAGGGATTTCTCTCATCGTCTAGACTCTGAATCAATAACAATTATTTGATTTTGGAGGCAAAAATGACGATAGGTTTTATCGGTTTAGGAATTATGGGCGGCCGGATGGCGGCCAA
>JAHDGV010000678.1 GCA_020631655.1 Chloroflexota bacterium
AGAGCCACTTCTCCCAACCCGCCTATTTTTTCGTTTCCAGCCATAACTGAATCTCCTTTTTAAGTTTCTCGCTCCCCTCAAAATAAAATGCGGCCAAGCCAAACTGCTCGGCCGCCGTCACATTTTTCTGCGAATCGTCGATAAAAATTGATTGCTCAAGATTTGCATTAGTCACTGCTACCGCTTGGGTGTAGTAACCTAAATCTGGCTTCGCAACCCCGATCTCGGATGAGTTGATTACAAAATCAAAAGCCCCGCTGAGCCCACAATTTGCCAAGTCATCATTTAACTTAGATGTCGCATTGGTCACCAACGCCAGTTTGTGTTCGGGCAAACTTTCTTGGAAGTAGGCAATCAGCTCCAGATCAATCGAAACTTTAGACGTGTTCCAGAGCTGTAGCAGTTCGGCCGCTTTTTCTTCACCAATCTCGATTGCCATGCTCTTTTGAACTTGCTGGCGCCACAGTTGGTCTTGAACACGGCCGGTTATGGCAGGCAGAAGTTGCTGTAGCACAAAGGCGTGTCTAAACGTGTAGCCCGACTCTAGACCGATTGATTTTTCACGCGCGAACAGCTCTGCATTGTCCCAATGTCGGATCACCCCATCAAAATCACAAAAAATTAGCTGATTCTGCGCCATGCTTTTAATCTCTTTGTGCTACCAAACTTAAGAAACACCCCAAAAGCATACCATGCGCAACTGTCTCTGCATAAAATTCTGGGCCGATATAGAATCATCGGTCAAAAGATGTCATCACCCAGTCAAACCGTGCAAAATATGATCTCAGTCAAGCATCTCTCAAAAGCATACGGCGACCTACAGGCCTTAGACAAGGTTAGCTTTGAGATTGGCTCAGGCGAGATTGTGGGGCTTCTCGGCCCCAACGGAGCTGGCAAAAGCACCGTCATCAAATTACTGACCGGGTTTTTGCAACCGGATTCTGGCACGGCCGACATCGGCGGGGTTTCTGTGATGGCCGATCCCATTGCGGTACAGGCTCAGATCGGCTACCTGCCAGAAAATGCACCGCTTTACCCAGAACTCACCGTCATTGATTATCTGCAAATGATGGCCGACCTGCGCGGGGTTCCGCCCAACCAACAGCGGGACAGCTTGGCTGACGCCGTCTATGCAACCGGCCTGGAAAAGCGGATTAATCAGCGGATTGGGGAGCTTTCAAAAGGGTTTCGCCAGCGAGTTGGGATCGCTCAAGCGATTTTGCACCGGCCGAAACTTTTGATTCTTGACGAGCCAACCGTGGGCCTAGACCCATCCCAAATTATTGAGATTAGACAGCTAATTAAACGGCTGGCCGAGCACAGCACCATTCTGTTTTCAACCCACATTTTGCCCGAGGTTGAAACGCTGTGTGATCGGGTGCTGATGCTGATGAACGGCCAGCTTCGCTTAGATGCCAAACTGGCAGATTTAGCCCACTCGACCGACTTGGTGCTCGTTTTAGACAGCCCCCCCACCGATGTTGAATCTAGCCTCGCTAAGTTGCCAAGCGTCGCCGCAGTTGTGGCTGAAGAAAACACATTTACACTCACGGCAGAAGGTGAGGCTGACCTAGCACCGGCCGTCTTTGAATGTGCCATCCAACAAAAATGGCAGGTGCGAGAACTGCGGCCGGACGTGCGTAGTTTAGAAACGATATTTAACGAGGTAATCAACACGTAGAGGTTAGGCCAGCCCCTACCCAGACACCAGAAAGGGCGTCTGTTCCAACTAATGTGCAACTGTAACAAAACTATGTGCTTTTTCATGCCATTATCCCCATTCCGGGGCGAGACAATTTGTGAAATATCATCCATTCTGGAAGATTTGCCATCAAATCGCCTAGCCCCTACGCGAGGCCCTGTAGGGGCTACGACATTCGCACGAGAAAACTGGAAAATGCACACAATGGACGGCGAATGTCTCGCCCCGGAATGGCAACAAATCCAGAATGTTTAGACAAATCCGCGCCATCGCACGCAAAGAACTGCGCATCGCCTTCGGCTCCCCGCTCGCCCTGATCTTTTTGGGCACTTTTCTGGTGGCGGTCATGTTCATCGTCTTCACCATGGAGACGTTTTTTGTGCGGAATTTGGCCGATATCCGGCCGCTGTTTGTCTGGATGCCGATCCTACTCATCTTTTTGATTGCCGCATTGACTATGCGACAGTGGAGTGAGGAGACACGGGCCGGAACCCAAGAACTGCTCATCACCCTGCCGGTTAATCACTGGACCTTGGTGCTGGGCAAATTCACGGCCGTCATGATCATGGTTGAGCTGGCGTTGGGGTTAACGCTCGGGCTTCCGCTGACGATTAGCCTGCTGGGCAATCTCGATTGGGGGCCGGTGATTGGGGGGTACGTGGC
>JAHDGV010000115.1 GCA_020631655.1 Chloroflexota bacterium
CCGTCAGACTCATACGAAACGATGTAGCGATCATAGTTGCTCCCGGCCGGGAGTTGCTCAACAAACGTCAGCTCACTCCCCGGATACTCTCGCTGGCGCATAAGCTCAACCATGAGCGGATGGGTGGGCGTTGGTGTTTCGGTTGGCAATGGGGTGGATGTTGGGGGCAGGGTGCTGGTTGGCAACGGGGTGGGAACCAAGGTTGGTGGTTCAGACTCTACCACTTCCTCAATCGCAACCGTCGGGATTAGGGTTGGGATCGGCTCGGTGGGGGCAAGTGCGATTTCTACTGTGGGTGGGGGAGCAGGTTCGTTTTGGCACGCAACAAGTGCGGTGAGGGCGAGTAGGGAGAGCAGGATTAAAATTCGGCCGGTAGTTTTCATCCGGCCGACTATAACAAAAATTCGTTAACCAAAAATAATAGAGGGATGAGCAAAATAATCACTCGGGTTACGCGCTCTCCCGAAAAAGACCAGTCAGGTTTTTATAACCAACTGCCCTAAAACCATGGAGGAATGGAAACCTGACTGGTCCCTAACATGGAAGACGAGTTGATTACTGTGGGCTAAGGCAATTCTGGGCTCTGCTGACGTTCATCAAGATCATCAAAGGTGCAAATAAAAAGATTGTGGCTAAAGCTTAACGGCTCCATGGCCAAGGCCTGAGTAGTTGGGTCGGCCGGTTTAAATGCGATAAAGCTCAGCACTCCGGCTAAGAAGAAAAAGAGGCCGAGTTTTACCACCCATTCTTGGTGATTTGGTTTGATTAATGCAAACGTCATGACCAAAAGGTAGCAAACGAGCGCATTTTTTTGAATAGGATATTGAGGCAATCTGGCTGAATAGGACCATCTTCGGCCGCGTAGGGACATTCTACTTATTCAGAATATAGAACTAATCCCCTACATTGATTGGTGAGTAAAGTGCAGTGCCCCTAGAGCGGTTGGCCAAATACAAAGCGTCTTTGCAACCGGAACCATTCATGTTAAGTCAATTTTTTGTTTACGAACACAACAGTACACTAGTCATCATCGCCTTCTTTATAGCCGTCGTCGCATCGTATACCGTGCTTGATCTTGCCGGCCGAGTGGCTTCATCTGAAGGATGGAACCGGACCCGCTGGCTGTTTGCAGGTGCGGCCGTGATGGGGACCGGTATTTGGAGCATGCACTTTACTGCGATGTTGGCCTTTAAGCCCCCTGTTGAAACATACTACAATATTCCTGTAGTCATCATCTCATGGTTGATCGCCATGATCCCGTCTGGGTTGGCCCTGCATACATCTAGCCAAGAAAATGTAACGTGGCCGAACTTGATTTTTAGTGGGGTGCTCATGGGTGCTGGTGTGGGCGCCATGCACTATATCGGGATGGAGGCGATCCGCTTTCATGCTGATTTGACCTACCATCCGCCAACATTTCTATTGTCTGTAGTGATCGCTGTATCTGCATCAATCGTGGCGCTGTGGCTGTCAGTCACGTTCCGAGATGCCTCATCGGCCGCATTAAATTTGCCCAAGATCGGTAGTGCTGTTGTGATGGGAGTTGCCATCACCGGCCTGCACCACGTGGGGATGAATGCGGCCATTATCCGGCCGTTATCTGGTATTGCGCCAACCGGCTATCCATTTTCGATCAGCATTGACATGATCGGAACCATCGCCGTTATCGGAGTAACGCTGGTTGTTTTAGGGTTTGCGCTGGTCTTTTCAATCATCGATCAAAAATATCAGTTACAAGAAAAATCCTTGGCCCTAAGCGAAAGCGAATTGATGAGATCAAATGCGCAGTTGCACCGTCGGGTCAAAGATATGGATTTGGTTCAAGAACTGATGCAATTGAGCATGTCGAGCCTTGATCCCGATGTTTTATTGAAATCGATGGTTGATAAGCTGTTTGATTCTTTTGCGTTTTCAACCGTCGCTTACTTCGAATTTCAAGAAGATAATCAGTTTCGGCCGCATACGGTGCAGGGTGAACGTGGACCGCTTGAACAGATCAGCAAGATGCTCAACATCAATCCGGATCAAGAAGAAGTTTCGGTAGATGACTATGATTTCCAGTTTGAATCGGGCGAAAGTGTAACAAAAATCTTTATGGCACCAGTGGTACATACCAGCCGAGCTTATGGCACCATCGCTCTTGTTGCTGATGAAAATGATGATTCTGCCCCTAAAGATGAAGATGATTTTGAATTCTTGGAGCTAATTGGGGACTGTGTGGCGGTGGCATTGCAGAACGCTAACTTGTTCACAGATGCGATCAAGCTACAGGAAGAAGCCAAACAAGCCAGCAAAGCAAAAAGCGAATTTTTGGCAAATATGAGCCATGAAATTCGTACACCGTTGAACGGGGTCATTGGTATGGCTGGTTTGATGATGGATACCGATCTGTCGATTGAGCAGGCAGAATATGCCCACACCATTCGGAGCAGTGGGGATTCTCTGTTGACCATCATCAACGATATTCTCGACTTTTCTAAAATCGAAGCGGGCAAAATTGAGCTTGAAGAACAGCCATTTGATATTCGGGTGTGTGTTGAAGAAGCGCTTGATTTGTTGGTCTCAAAAGCGGAAGAAAAAGGATTGGAGCTTTTGTTTGAAGCGCCGTTGGATTTACCCACCCATGTGGTAGGGGATGTGACCCGTCTGCGCCAAATTTTGATCAACCTAATCGGGAATGCGATTAAATTTACGGCCGAAGGTGAAGTCAAGGTGATGACAACGGCCGAACTTGTAGACAAAAATCGGTACAAGTATCACTTCATCGTCAGCGATACGGGAATCGGGATCCCAGAAGATCGGTTAAACCGGCTGTTCCAATCCTTTAGCCAGGTAGACGCGTCTACCACACGCAAATTTGGCGGAACCGGCTTGGGACTTGCCATCAGTAAAACACTTTCTGAGCTCATGGGGGGAGAAATGTGGGTGACCAGCACCTATGGTGAAGGGAGTCAGTTCCAATTTACCATTGAATGTTCGATGGCTGATGAACCGATTTTGGGTCAAACATTTAGGTTCACAGATTCAAGAGATTCATTGGCAACCAAACATATTTTGATTGTGGATGACAATCAGACTAACCGTCGTATTTTAGAGAAGCAATTGCGTGGATTTGGTGCATCTAGCCAGAGTTTTGTCTCGGCCGCTGAGGCACTGCGGGTATTGGACGGCGGGGCAACTTTTGATCTTGCCATCCTTGATATGCATATGCCTGAAATGGATGGGGCACATCTTGCCCGAGCGATCCGGGCCGATCGGCCGCATATCAAAATGCCCCTTGTCATGCTGACCTCGATGGGGCAACCGTTAGAACCAGAGTTTCGATCATTTTTAGATGCAAAACTCAACAAGCCGGTGAAAGTGTCTCAGCTAATCACCACCCTGCTAAGAGCTTTGAACCAATCACAGGCAAACACTACCGAAGCTGAGAAATCGAAAAAGAAGACGGTGAATCAAGACTTTGCGGTCGAATATCCGCTCTCGATTTTGCTGGCCGAAGATAACGTAGTGAACCAAAAAGTGGCACTGCGCATGTTAGATAAACTGGGATATAAGGCTGATATAGCCGCGAACGGATTAGAGGCGGTGCAATCCCTCAGGCGGCAGTCTTATGATTTGGTTTTGATGGATGAGCAGATGCCGGAGATGGATGGAGTAACTGCAACCAAAGAAATTATCAAAGAATGGGGCGACGCCCGGCCGCTGATCATCTCGATGACGGCTAACGCGATGCAGGGAGACAAAGAGCGATATTTGGCCGCTGGCATGAACGGCTATGTAAGTAAGCCGGTTAAAATCGAGATTTTGGCAGATGAAATAGAGCGGGTGGTTTTAGAGCGGAGAGAAGCTGAAAAGTCGGCCTAGCCGTGGAGCAGACCGATCATAAATTAGTTAGGAAATGACTAACCAATAGTTTTCTACATCAATTGAAGATACCATTCAGTCTGCTAGGAGGAAAAGTTGATGAGCGACCCATCGATTTTAGAAAGACGGAATGCTTTGCTAGGGGAAAAAGCCCCCATATTTTATAACGAGCCGGTTCATCTTGTTCGTGGAGAGGGAGTGTGGCTCTACGGCCCAAACGGTGAAAAATATCTGGATGCATATAATAATGTCCCTGCTGTGGGCCATTGTCATCCGCACGTTGTTGAGGCGTTGACCAAACAGGCGAGCACGCTAAATGTACACACCCGCTATTTAGACGAAACGATTTTAAACTATGGTGAACGATTGGTTGGGACAATGGATGAGTCTCTCAATCGGCCGTTTTTTGTGTGTACCGGTACTGAGGCCAACGAGCTAGCCATCCGCATTGCACGTGAGGCAACGGGCGGAATGGGGATTATCGGCACAAACAACACCTATCACGGGAACTCGAACACCGTTATGCAGTTGGCCTACGGCCGGCTTAAACCGAAAAAACGGCCCCATTCCCCATATTTCCGCTATGTTCCTTATCCACAGCTTTACCGGCCACCTGCACCGATGTCTGAGGCCGCTTTGGCGCAAGCGTATGCGGCCGAGATTCAGGTCGCCATCGACGACTTTAAAAAGCACAACGTCAAATTTGCGGGGATGCTGATCTGCCCGATTTTTGCCAATGAAGGGGTGCCCGACGTGCCGGCCGGGTATTTTGAAATGCTTGAGCAGATTGTGCATGAAGCTGGCGGTGTCATCATTTTTGATGAGGTCCAGTCTGGTTTCGGCCGGACCGGGGCGATGTGGGCGTATGAGGCAACCGGCGTTGTCCCTGATATTTTGACGATGGGGAAACCGATGGGGAACGGCCATCCTCTGGCCGCAACGGTCACCACCGAGGAATTGGCTAACAAATTCCAAAGCAATCAGCGCTACTTCAACACGTTTGGCGGTAATCCTGTTAGCTGTGCTGTGGGTGCTGCGGTGCTGGATGTGATTGAGGATGAGGGGTTGCTTGACCGGGTAAATTCAACCTCTGCTCATCTGCGAGAGGGACTTGAAATGCTCCAAAAAGATTTCGAGATCATTGGGGATATTCGCAATGTGGGAATGTTCTTTGCGATTGAAATGGTGAAAAATCGTTTTAAAAAGAAACCGGCCAAGAACGCTGAGAATCGGATTGTGAACTCGATCAAAGACAAAGGGGTATTGCTCAGTAGCATTGGACCTGAAGGGAATATCCTAAAAATCCGGCCGCCATTGCCGTTCACAACCGATCATGCCGACATCGTTTTAGAAAAGCTGACAGAGTGTCTGATTGAATTAAGCAACGATCAATGATTGATCATGTAACCCAGCTCGCACAAGCGGCATTGCCCCATTGGTTGTTAGATGGGGCAGCGCTTGAGCTGATTAAATATCGCGAAAACGGAGTCTTTAAAGTCACAACGGCCGCTGGTAAGCGCTACGCCCTGCGCGTTCATCGGCCGGGATACCACTCCCAAGCTGCGATACATTCAGAGCTAGAATGGATGGCCGCTTTGGCTATGGCCGGGCTCGATATTCCCCAAGTTGTCCCCACGGCTTCTGGTGAACTTCTCATAACCCAATCTACCCAGCAAATTCAAGAGCCACGAGTCGTAGACCTGTTTGAATGGGTAGATGGGGAGATCCTGCGGGTTCATTTGGACCGTGCGATTGGAGAAAAAAACACGGCCGAAATCAAGAGACTGTTTGAGCAGGTGGGTGAAACGATGGCCCAGTTGCACAACCACGCGGCCGTGTGGAAGGCTCCGGCCGGTTTTACTCGGCACGCTTGGGACCGAGCCGGATTTGTGGGAGAGCAACCGTTTTGGGGACGTTTTTGGGAGTTGGAACTATTGTCGGCCGAGCAAAAAAGGTTGATGCAGGCGATTCGAGATCGATTAGACCGGGATTTAAAAGCCTACGGGCAGACGGTCGATAATTACAGCCTGATCCATGCAGATTTAAATTTTGACAATGTGATGGTGGATGGGAACAAAACCCGGCCGATTGATTTTGATGATGCCGGCTTTGGCTGGCATTTGTTTGATATGGCGGTCACGCTCAACCATCTGTTTTTTGACCCGCTTGAGCAGTTGGCGACTGATTCTCTGGTTGCTGGATATCGTCGTGTGCGGCCGTTATCAGACAGGGAGCTGAGCCATTTGCCATTGTTCATGACGGTGCGGAGCTGTAGCTATTTGGGCTGGATTCGTGATCGGTTAGAGGTGCCTGAAATCTTGGAGCGTGCACCGAAGCTGATCGAAAATGGATGTCGCGCGGCCGAGGCATATTTAGCTCACTAACCAATTTGATGAGGAGAATGGAGCCCTCAACCCTCACCCTAGCCCTCTCCCAAGCTTGGGAGAGGGAATTATGCTTGCCGTTGTGTGGTGAAATCGAGTATGCAACTGCCCTAGAAATGTTGTTAGAAATGGATGTTTTTGCTAAAATAGAACACATGTTCGCAATTGAGCCTCCAAAGGACTTTACACATGGATTTAACCAACTATCATGCAAAATCAGGGAAGTTTGTGCCGGTTTGGACACTTGAGATTCAGACTGTCATCGAAGATGTAGACAAAATTCTAGATGCAATTATAGAAGTCAATCCGCTGAAATACGGCCGGTACGGGCGCAACGCCAGCATCTCGGCCGTGGGTATGGAAACGGGCCAGCCGGAGGCTAATTCAACCACTCAGAATCATATCGCTGGATTTGTATTGGGCGGCGTAGAAACCTACCCGATGGTTGAATTAAAAATCTCGATTGAGCGTGACCTTGAGGTTTTAGAGCAGGTGATGGATGTGATTCATGAAACCCATCACTACGAAGAGCCGGTTATCATCTTGAAAGAGGCGTGGGCCAGCCGTGCCAGCTACGATCCGAATAACGATAACCCCAATCGCTGGTGGAATAACGGCCGTGGCCTGCCAAACAAGATCGAGTCAATTTCAGAGGTTTTGGCTTGAACCTAGAGAAGTGAGGAAGAAAGATGTCAAGAACAAAATTAAGTGAATCGTTTATTGATTTTATAAAAGCCCAAAAGATGTTTTTTGTGGCAACTGCAGCCGCAGACGGCCGGGTTAATACCTCTCCAAAAGGGTTAGATAGCTTACAGGTTTTATCCAACCAAAGGATTGTTTGGCTTAACCTTTCAGGGAGCGGGAGTGAAACGGCCGCGCATGTGCAAGAGCTAAACAGGATGACTCTCATGTTTTGCGCGTTTGAAGGTCAAGCGTTGATCTTGCGTGTTTATGGCAAGGCCAAAGTGATTTATCCTCGTGATCCAGAATGGACCGAATTAGCTGATCTTTTTCCTGAGATGGCAGGGTCAAGACAGATATTTGATCTTCAGATCGAATCCATTCAAGCTTCTTGTGGTTCGGGTGTCCCTTTTTATGAGTTTAAAGGGCAGCGGGGAGAAAGCGAGCTGGTTCCATTTTTTGAAGAGATGGGTGAAGATGGCGTTCAGAATTATTGGAAAAAGAAAAATCAGGTCAGCATTGATGGAAAGCCAACATTTATTTTTGGATAGCAGCTCACTCACATGAAACAATAAAGCGGAGTAGAATTAGGGGTGAGGTAAAAGATTATGTGCGGACGATTTGTTTTAGACGATGATGGGGAAAATTTGCAGGCAGAGTTCGGCCTGCAGGATACACCGTACATTGTTGCGCGATACAACATCGCCCCAACCCAACCGGTTGCGGCAATCGGGCTTAACAAAGCGGGCCAGCGCGGCCTTACCCATTTTCATTGGGGATTGGTTCCATCGTGGGCCAAAGACACCAAAATGGCCGGCCGGATGATTAACGCCCGAGCTGAAACCGCTCATGAAAAACCATCTTTTCGCGCTCCGTTTAAACGACGCCGATGCATTATCCCGGCCTCCGGCTTTTTTGAGTGGAAGCGAGAAGGGAGCAAAAAACAGCCCGTTTATATCCATCCAAATGATGGGAACAAGTTTTTTGGCATAGCCGGACTGTGGGAAAATTGGCAGTCGGCCGATGGGAGTGAGCTTAAATCCTGCACGATACTGACCACCGAGCCAAACGAGTTGATGGCAGATGTGCATAATCGTATGCCGGTGATTTTGGACCCGGCCGATTATGATACGTGGATGGACACAGAAACACCGTTGCCCGTCATCTCTGCCCTGTTAACTCAATATCCAGACGAGAAAATGGCCTACTATCCGGTAAGCACCTACGTTAACTCGGTACGAAATGAAGGGCCGCAATGCATTGTGGGTGTGTAACAGGATGACTGATTCTAACCCTTCTGAGCTTGGCGCAAAGCTTTATAGGATTGTTGAAGCGTATGCTGATTTAGGCATTCATCGCACCGGAACAGCCGTTGACCGTATAACAGCAGATTGGTTTAAATCCCAATTGGAAGCGCTGGGTGGGAGAATAACGCGTCATGATTATCAGTTTGATTTT
Organism: Chloroflexota bacterium; assembly: GCA_020631655.1. GTDB lineage: Bacteria > Chloroflexota > Anaerolineae > Promineifilales > Promineifilaceae > WTJY01. The sequence goes on from JAHDGV010000115.1 coordinate 8,388, forward strand.
TTTGATGCAGTTGCAACGGTCAAGATCGATGGGGATGAGATTGAGTCGATGCCGCTTTACTATGAAGCGATTGGCAACGTAAAAACCACCAAGGTTGCTGTGGCTGAATTTGGAGACGGGGAGCATGGCAGTGGTCTTGATAACTCGTTGGAAGCTCTCATCGACTCTGCGATGGCAGATGGATATGAAGCGCTTGTCATCGCCACACTTGGAGGGAGCGGAGAGTTGGTGGCGCTGAACTGTGTGCCGGAGTTGCGCAATCGAATTCCCGTTTTGCTTGTTCCCGGCCGGTTTGCCTCAGCCTTAAAGAGGGGGGAAGTTAGCGTCGAATACAGTGCAGAGATTGTACCAGGGACCTCAACAAATATTATCGGTGAATGGGGCAATAGTTCGGCAGAGCCTCCATTTGTGTTAACCACGCCGATGTCAGGATGGTTTACCTGTGCTGGGGAACGTGGGACCGGAATCGCGATGACGCTTTTTGTGGCTGAGCAACTTCTTAAAAAGATGCCGCACATACCCTTAAAAGTTATAGCTCTCAGCGGGCATGAAATAGGATTTATTGGTGCTTATCGGTTGACCGAAACGGTGACTACCCCACCTAGAGCCGTGTTTCATTTAGGATCTTGCCTTGCCGCATCTGATGCTCATCGGATTGGTATTGTGCATACAACTGAGCCTAAGCTAGATGGTATTCGGGAAGCTCTTGCCCCGCTCCAAATCTCCCCGAATCCCCCAGAAAATCATTTAGATCCTGCTTGCTGGGTTGGTGAATCCCAGTGTTGGGCGGAATTTGGCATGCCCATGTTATCTGTAGCTGGACTGTCTCCTCTATTTCATACCCCTGAAGATGTGGCTGAAAAGGCAACCACCCCTGAGCTGCTAGAATCGGCTGCCAAATGTTATATTGAAGCCGCCTTGGCTTTGATCCAAAACTAAAGGTTTTACTCTAAGCCTGTCTGCGCTGGGGCAAAAATAGCGCAGTGAAGAAGAGGATCACTGCAAAAATTGAAAGGAGCTGTAGGGATTGCTGTAGCCCAATGGGAATGACGTTTGGCCGCTATCTTCAAGTGGCGCGGATCACGCGGGCGGCCGAGCTGTTGACCCATCCTTCAGCCACAGTTACAGATGTTGCATTGGCCGTTGGCTACCGTATCCTCAGCTCATTTAGCCAATCATTCCAGCTGTTGCTGGGGCAAACACCGTCTGATTATTTGCGCGGCAAAAAGTCACGGGGGGAATAAAACAATGAAGGCCCCCAGTGTATCGTGGGTGTTTAAATTCCTTTTGCGGATTGGATCCGTTTAAACAGCTCTCGATTCCACTCAGCATGGACTTGTGGATGAAGATGGTTCTCGGCTCTGGGGGGAAACTCTACATTTGCTTCGATTGCGGCCGGTTTTAAGTTACACAGATCGGTGGGCCACCCGGCCGGCCATGGCTGAACCAGCCCCTGAATCATTTGCAGATCAATGTTCCAACACTTGGCATAAATCTCGGCCGCTTCTTCTCCTAATTTAAACCATTGTGCAAAGCTTTCTAGTTCAGGGATCCATGCCCAAAACTCATCAACGTCTCCACAGAAATCAATCACCCGTTGGCCAAGCTGGTCGCGACTTAGCCTTTCTTCGTCGGGAGAAATAAGCTTAAAGGCACCAGATATAAAGCTGTTGTTTGGAGGATCAATCTCAACATCGGCCGAGATGCCGTACCACGCATTCCCATCCTCATCGGCCAGACCAATCCACATCAGCTCTGACTGCTCAGACCACGGGACCGCAGTCCACTCAGTATCGATAAAAATTCGCCGTGTCATAATGCCTTTTCCCTTTGAAATTCTCTAACCGATTTAAGCGCAACGTGAGTTTGTTGATGCTCTCGAATTGAGTTAATCTCGTCAATAGCCATGTATCATGGCTTAAAATAAATTTGGTGCAAGCAAAAATCTTATGACACAAGCAAACTTTCAAAATGTAGACAAACTTTTAGCCAGCATGGAGCCGATTGGGCTTCCCAAGACCCCTTTAAGCGGAGACCCACAAATGGTGGCGGCCGAGCTGGCTGACACTGATCAGCTTAACGCCGGAGTGTGGGGGAGCAAAGTTGGCTCTTGGCGCATAGATGGCTGGTCTGTGAGCGAGGTGATGGTGATTCAAAGCGGCCGGGTGCGCCTTACCGAGGATGACGGCCCCGTCACTGAACTGGGTCCGGGCGATGCCTTCTTTGCTCCCAAAGGGTGGAAAGGGACGTGGGAATCGTTAGAGGAAGTCCAGAAGTTTTACGTGAGTGTTTATTAGATCAAAGAAGAGAGATTAGAGGCAAGAGCAGAGAGTTGAATTGAAACCTCATCTTCTCTTGCCTCTCTCTAAAAATCACATGCCGCGTAGTGCGGCCGCAAAGATGCCGGGGAGATGCATTGGGCCGGGATCAATGGCGAAATAGGTGACACGCTCGGCCGTGATGTGGCTCGTTTTGTTGGTCACAAACCAAGGCGGTTTGGGCAAGATGGCTAGATCGCCGTGCAGGTAGCCGCGCGGGAAGCTGTAGAAGGAGCCACGCACGACACTCTTTTCAACTTTATCGAACAAGAATGCGTTGTGGACAAAGCCGATGCCGCTTTGGACATCATCTTCCGGTTGCCCTGCAACCCCGCCCCACGCACATTCTGCCAGCAAAAAGGCAACGCCTGACCATAAGTTGATAGCGATGGCCCCATAGCGTAAATCGTCAATCGCCTCTTCTAGTTTGTTGCCCAAAGTTTTGGCCGTTTTAGGATCAATCAAGATTGAGGCCCCTAAAGTGCCTTCAAGCTGTTCGTTGGCAAAAGTAACAGCTTTGTTCAGAAAATCGGCCGGACTGTTGGCCGTGAGCGGCACCTCGCCCAGCACGGTCGTGAAATACTCATCGCTGAAACATGCCTCGGCCGATGCGGCATCCAAGTTGGTGATCAAAACGCGCGGTGTTCCACTACTCGCATTGACCGCATTGGGATAGCTATCCTGAGCTCGCTGGATGCGATCTCCCGCACCGGGATAGTATGCTTTTCTCGGCGGAATCTCTTCGAGTAGCCTTTCAACCTCAGCCAAAAGTTGATCTCGTTTGTCCCAATCCTTATCAGTAATAATGATTTGGGCCGCGACGCAGTTACAGCCGGCATTGTGGAGTTTGGCCGTTACAATGCGCTCCGCTTGGAAGCGAATATCCGCATCTGACCAATCCCCCGGCACAACGATGATCGGGGTGACACCGCCTAGCTCACTACTGATCTCTTTTTCAAAAACTGGGTTGTTGGCCGCTTTGCGGGTCGCACCTTCTTCGCCAGGGCCGTACATAATCACATCGTATGTTTTGCCACTGCCGGTTATGTGAACCGAATCGACATCGGGATGATTGGTGAGATACGCCCCTACATCCCCGCCGCCGTACGAGACATTGAAGAAGCCAGCTTGAACAAATGGGGCAAAGATTTTGAGCAGAATCGGCCCCAAATAATCATTAACCGGATTGAGTTTGAGCAGAGCGACTTCCCCATCTGCAATGAGCTTGTAGAGCACATCTAGCGGTGCAATTGAATTGATGTTGCCCGCCCCCAGCACCAGTGACACCTTGCCTTCAGGATTTGATTGTTTGTAAAAAGTGGCTGTATGCTCAGCCAGATTGCTAGGCGTCACCCCATCCTGCATCCACACCTCACCGTGAATCCCGTTGGTGATTAGGGTGGCGTATAAGCTGGATGGGTAGACATGTGCCACTGTCCGGCCGCGGCCGTTGACGCTGACCTTTTTCGGCATACGTACCTTGCCATGTGCCAACGACTCAAGCGTTTCGAGATAGGCATTAATACCGGCTGCGATCGCCCATGGACCGCTCATCCACTCTTCGCCTACGGCCGGAGAGTTTGGATCGATGAGCTTTCCTTTGACAGAGGCATCCACCCACTCTTGAGCATACTCCTTTAGATTGTTACGCGACTTCAAAAGCAGGATCATTTTTTCAGGGATGGGGAGTGAGGCCCATTTATCCTTATTCTCTTTTAAAGTAGCAATTAGCCCATCAAGATGCTGTGTATCCAGCGTTCGGTCAATATCTGCGGTTGTCATAGTGGGTGTCTCCTGTAGGATCAAAATTTGTTGGTAGACAATAGCTTAGAGGATAGGAATAGGCAAGCTAATATGCTTGGTGCCGAGTCTAAATACACTGTCCCTAAATTAATGCGAATTATGTTGGAATCCCGTCATTCCTGCGAAGGCAGGAATCCAGCGCCAGGCCTAGCACTGGATACCCGCCTACGCGGGTATGACGCCTCCACTAAATATCTTGAAACTACAGGGACAATGCACTAAGGCCAACCCCGAAAAATAAATGCCCAGAGTCGCTTGCATGGGGTTGGCTGTGAGGCGATTTTAGCACTAGCCGTGGGCAATTTATTCTCGTAAATCGCCCAAATGACGGTGCCTTATTCAATCTTGACTTCTTGTTGCATGAACGCCACGATGGAGCCGAGAAAAAGCATGGAGGCTGACAGCACAAATCCACTGTTGAGCGAAGAAGAGAGGTCTGCGAGGTAGCCTGACACCAGCGGCCCAAGCGTTTGCCCAACAGAAAAAATAATCGTCACGAGCGCAATCCCTCTGGCCCAGCCGCCGGGTGGGAGCGATTTGCGCATAATATTGGTGACGGAGCTTACCGTGGTCAATGCGGCCCCGCCGAATAAAATGGCTGAAAGCCAGATGGCAAAATTGCTGGTTGAGATAACGGGCAATACGCCACCGAGCGCAATAATCGCCATGACCGTTGCCATTGCACCGCCCCCTTTGGCCCGATCAAGAAGCCACCCCCAAATAAATGAGTTTGCCATCGATGCGGCACCGAAAATGAACCAGAAGATGGCAACGCCCGAACTTCCAACCCCGCTTGAACGGAGTAGCGAAATTACAAAGGTCATGTAGGTGATGTAGCCAAATCCAAACAAAAAGTAGGCGATGGTGGCTGGAATCAGTTTGGGCGAGTAGTACGTTGTGCTTCCCCCCTGTGATTGGGATTGGGGAGGGGTGATCGACATGGATGCCTGCCGGCCGAAGAATGCAAACACCAATGAGATAATTCCCATCACGATCCAAGCTGTGCGCCAAAATGTGATATCTTGTTCCAATAGCTGGGGTAGTCCCAAGCTGGCTAAAAAGACCCCGATCCCGATGCCGCTAAAGTAGATGCCCAAAATCAGTCCACCCCGGCCTGTGCCTGCCAGTTGTGACGCAAGCGTTGCCCCGATGATAAAGGTGGTTGCTCCGAAAAAACCGGCCAGCGTGCGAAAAATGAGGAGCATTGTGAAATCAGAGACCAGCCCCGTGACAAACATCGCAATGCCAACCACAATTATCGAAACCCAAAAGGTGCGTGCTAGCCCAACTCGTTTGCCGATAGGGGCCGCCATCAGTGCCCCGAACATGTAGCCGAGTGCGTTGGCCGTATTCATGCTTCCGGCTTGGGTGTAGGTCCATGCCAAATCTTGGCGCATGGCGGGTAAAAGCAGAGCATAATTAAAGCGGGCAAAGCCGAGAGAAACGGCCGCGCCAAGCGATAGAGCCAGCGCGATTTTAATCGGGTTAGATTTTGTCAGATCAGACATTGCAGTTACGATAGCCTGAGGTAAAAATCTAGGCAACCTTAACCTTTATTGGGCCAAGGATTTTCCAAAGTCGTATCTGCTTAAAAATTTAATCCACAGACTATTGGGATTACACATAGTTGTTTCTCAATCGGTGAAATCTGTGTTATCTGTGGATAATTTTGAGGATTTTGGAAAAGCCGTGTTTATTGAGCAAACAACTATGGACGATTTAATCAAATACAACCAAGAACGGTGGCAAGCATTGGTCGATGCAGGCATTGAATTTTCAAAGCCGTACGAGAATTATGATCGGCAACAGGCGATTGACTATGTGGATCGCTGGGCCGACATTAAACGGCATAATCTGACAGATTGGACCGGCAAAGACGTACTCTGCTTGGCCAGCGGCGGGGGTCAACAAACGGTCTGTTTTTCACTGATGGGTGGAAATGTATCGGTGATTGATTTAACCCCCGGCCAGCTAAAACATGACCGGGCAATGGCTGAAAAGTATGGATATGATCTGCGGGTTGAGCAAGGGGATATGCGTGACCTGTCTCGCTTTGAAGATGAATCGTTTGATCTTGTTTATCAGGCTTATTCGATCAACTTTATCCCCGATCCGTGGACGGTGTTTGCAGAGGTAAAACGGGTGTTAAAACCGAACGGCCTTTACTATTTGCAGTTTGGCAATCCGCTGTGGAACATGGAGGAAACCGATTGGACTGAAAAAGGGTATCCGATTCGGCAACCGTATATTCAGGGGCAACCGTCTGATCCTGAAAAATTGCCGTGGGACGTGGAGCAACCGGATGGGTCGTTTAAAAAGGTTGAAGGGCCGGAAGAGTTTTGCCACACCTTTGGCACCATCTTTAATGGATT
>JAHDGV010000679.1 GCA_020631655.1 Chloroflexota bacterium
TCTCGTTTATCAAATGCTGAAGGAATGTCGAAGGAAGACTGAAGGTCTTGCACATTGGTTGAGATATTGCGGAATTCGGCCGACTGAGTGCCGTACTGCTGATCGTGCAAATTGGTCAGCCGGATCACAAACATACCGGTCATCGTCGGCCGGATGTGGATAACCCAGTTATCCCAATTTTCAAGAAAAAGCCGCTTAAACTGCCAGTTTCTGCGCAGGGGGGCGATAAAATCAAACGCAGATTTGTCTACTTTATAGAACGGAGCCGAGTGCTCGCGCAACACAATCCCTTTAAAGATGCCGGTGTTAAAAGCGACCTCGTCCACATTCATGCGGGCGTCGTCGTTCCGGCCGTTTTTGAGCGGGGTAATGAACTGCTCTTCTTTTGAAAATGGAGAGTTGCTACCGCGCAAAATATTCTGCCATTCATCCCGAATAATCGATGCAAACGCAGACGTCCCTCGCACATTCTCAAACTTTTTTTGATCTTTATCTGCTACAAACTGGTTCATGTTAACCACCATGTAAACGGTGGTATAACCGGCTCCCTGCATGAATTCCTTTTTCATCGTACTTCCTTCTCCTGATAGGTCAGTAGGCCCCTCTTTTAAATTTTGACGGCGGACCCTCCGTTTGCGGCCGAAGCCCTAATCGCATCCCATAAGTAAGCCATACGCAAGCCAACTTCTGGTGGAGATGGGTTGTCGATTTGCCCCAAACGGACCGCCATGAACTGCTCCCAAACCCCAAGCGTGGGTGGGACAGGGATCGGGGTCCAATCATCGTGACCCCGATAGCGGATGTCTAGATATTTGCCCCATACGCCGGTGCGCATCATCGCTTGCGTGCCAACCAGTTTGATCTCTGAATGGCAAGATGGGAACGCTTCACCACAAGCGTTTAGCGTAACGAGTGTGCCGGACTGCAAGCGGCCGATCACAACGCCCAAAATATCAACCGGCTTGCCCAAGTTGTCTAAAAAGGCTGCCACCTCAACAAACGGCTCACCGGCCAAATCGCTGACGGTATTGAGCATGTGAGCCCCGGTATCAAACATAAAACCACCGCCTGAAATTTCGGGCACTTGCCGCCACGTATCGGTCTGATTTTGGTTCCAATCTTGCCAAACCTGGGCATCGATATTGCGTACGGTGCCCAAGGTGCCGCCGCGTAACAGTTTGTCCGCCATACGAACTTCAGGAGAGAGACTCCCTTGGAACGCAACGACCAAGGTCCGGCCGGTTTTGTCTCGCACGCTGATTAGATCTATCGCTTCTTCGGCCGTCATCACCATCGGCTTTTCGAGGAGTACATCGAGCCCCGCCTCTAAGCAAGCAACCGCCTGTTCGTGATGGAATTTGTGCGGAGAGTTGATAAACGCTACGTCTAGCTCGTCTCCGTATGTGGCTAAAAGTTTGCCCAAATCAGGCTCGTTTTTTGGGGCGGGATGGCCGAGTTCAACACACAGATCGGCCGCTATTTGTGCCATCTTTTCTGATGGGTCGCAAATGACCGGAATGCTGGTGTTGGGAAAGTGGGTCAGAATTCTGCGAATGTGACCGCGGGCCATATCGCCGGTGCCGATCATAACTGCTTTTGTCGGAATAGAATTTAGTGACATAGAAAATAAAAAACCGAATTGATAATTCAAAAGCTAAAAAGAAATAAGGAGATAGAGTTGCCCAAAACCCTCACCCTAACCCTCTCCCAAATTTGGGAGAGGGGACCAAAGTTGCCGAGGCAGACCTAGATTTCTTCTCCCCGAGGGGAGGGGCCAATTTTATTGGCCTTGATCCCATCGAAGTTGGGACAGGTGCCCCCAAAGGGGCGGATGAGGGGGAAATGGTTGACATTAAATCAATTTACTTGGACCACTATTAAATGACTCTTGACTGATCGATTCGGCTTAACTGTTTAATCTTTTTTAGAAATCGTCTCGATAGAAACAGGGACGTTGGGGGCATCAAGAATTCCTTTCGCCTCGGTGTTCCCTTCAAATTTTGCCCAGCGGACCGCGTTCAAGATCACGGCCATAATCTCTGGGTTATAGAAAACGGGGTAGGTTTCGTGCCCCGGCCGGAAGTAAAAGATTTTGCCGCGACCTCTGTGCCACGTGGCACCACTGCGGAAGACCTCGCCCCCTTCAAACCAGCTGACAAACAGCAGGGATTCCGGCTCGGGAATGTCAAATACTTCGCCGTACATCTCCGCTTTTTCTAGCTCAATGTACGCGCCAACCCCTTGGGTGATCGGGTGATACGGATTCACCACCCACAGCCGTTCCCGCTCATCCGCCTCGCGCCAAGTGAGCGAACAGCTGGTCCCCATCAGCTTGCGGAAAATTTT
>JAHDGV010000680.1 GCA_020631655.1 Chloroflexota bacterium
TAGCGCCACCAATCCATCCGGCCGGGTTCCCAGTTGTTATCAAGTTCAGGATGCCTCTCAATCTCTAGCAACAGCTCTTTAATTAGTGTGTATTCCGCATCGGTATTATTAAATTGATGATCGGTAATGTTCATTTTGTTTATAGGAATTTTGCTTCACACGTCTTCAGTAATTGCGAGAACACCCTTCGACAAGCTCAGGGCTCTTGGCAAGACCAAGTTTTAGGTGAATTAATTTTGGGGATTAGGGATCAAATTAAACGTCGCATCAAAAATCGGCCGGTCTTCAGCCCCCAATTTGGCTTGAAAAGACTGTGCCTTTTGATAGAACTTGCGGGCCTCTGCTTGCTGGCCATCTAGCCATTTAAATATATCTTCTACTGTAGGTTTTTCCATTTGCGCCTCGAATATTGTTTACTGAACTCGAGTTCCAGCATCTATTGTAGTTTAGAGCGTAGTTACTATTTGGCAAAAAACAGACTGGCAAATTGAGCTTAGATATTTTTAGGTTTAGAGATTGTCACGGCTAATTTCAGGTTGTTCGATTGCCTGTTTTGAGCAAAACTTAGTGGACATCAAATAGAGGAAAAATGAACGGATCAAACAAAATAATTGAAGAAAATCAACGGCCGGGGAATCCTCCTACAGAATGGGACATCAACGGTTGGGGAGACCCATCGATCCAAGGATTTGGACACGATATCAGCATTAATGTGGGGGAGACGATTGATTTTAGGGTCAAGACCGATTCAGTAGATTATCGTGTAGACATTTACCGGATGGGGTATTACGGCGGGATGGGTGCGCGCAAAGTTGATTCTGTTTTGCCCTCGGCCGAATTGCCACAATCCCAACCAGAAGGATTGCGGGATGAGGTGACCCACTTGTACGACTGCGGCAACTGGGCCGTTTCTGCCAGCTGGCATTGCCCGGCCGATGCCACGTCAGGAATCTATTTTGCCCGACTGGTGCGCCATGACCCATCCCCCACCAGCTGGCGCCGTGAGGTGGTGAAGACACCCAACACCGCCACACCACAGGCGGGCGAGCACGCTTACGGGGCGTCTGGGCACGGCAAACCGGCCAACGCTTTAGACGAGCCATTTGCCAGCCACATCTACTTTATTGTGCGGGATGATGCCAGCCGGTCAGACATCATTTTCCAGACATCTGACACCACGTGGCAAGCGTATAACCGATACGGCGGTCACAGCACCTATGCGGAGCTTGATCCAAACTATCCGCGCATCCACGGCAAACCCCAACGGGCCTACAAAGTGAGCTACAACCGGCCGATCGAGACGCGCCATTATCGAGCGGTCAACAAAGTGTTTAACGGCGAATATCCGTTTGTGCGCTGGCTGGAGCGGAACGGGTACGATGTGACCTACACCAGCGGGGTCGATACGGCCCGCCGTGGGGAACTGCTTTTGAATCACAAGCTATTTTTGTCGGTCGGGCATGATGAGTATTGGTCGGGCGGCCAGCGCAAACATGTTGAAAACGCCCGTGCGGCCGGGGTAAATCTCGCATTTTTCAGCGGTAATGAGGTCTTTTGGAAAACCCGTTGGGAGCCGAGCATCGACGAAAGCGCAACCGATTATCGGACGATGGTGACCTATAAAGAGACGCAGGACAACGCAAAAATCGATCCAGAGCCTGATGTCTGGACCGGTACGTGGCGAGACGGCCGGGAGTTTAATCCTGAAGGGGCACAGCCGGAAAATGCTTTGACCGGCACAATTTTTACCGTTAATGCCTGGCGCAACGATCCGCTGATTGTCCCGGCCGAATACGGCCATTTGCGGCTGTGGCGCAATACCAAAGTGGCTGATCAAAAGCCGGGCGAACGGGCGATTTTGCTCAAAGGATTGCTGGGTCACGAATGGGACGAGGACATTGACAACGGTCATCGCCCGGCCGGGCTGTTCCGCTTGTCTGAAACCACCATTGATAACGTTTGGTACGTGCAGGACGAAGGGGGTGTGTACGATGCAGGTACGGCCACCCATCATCTGACTCTATACAAGCATAAAAGCGGTGCGCTGGTGTTTGGGGCAGGCACCGTTCAGTGGGGGTGGGGGCTAGACGCTCATCACGACACCGACACCGGCATTCCGCCAGAAAAGGCCAACCCAAGCTCAACCCGCATTGGTGTAGACCCGAACGGGCCGGACATTACCATCCAGCAGGCCACGGTTAACCTGTTTGCAGACATGGGGGTTCAGCCGCTCAATTTGCAGGATGATTTGGTTCGGGGTGACCCTTCGGCCGATTTTGAGCCACCCGTCTCCCAGATCACCGCTCCCGCAGATGGGGCGACGCTTTCTGGCCCGATGATA
>JAHDGV010000681.1 GCA_020631655.1 Chloroflexota bacterium
AAAGCCGCTTGTACACCAACCGGACCCGGACGGGTGAAAAGTTTGTCTCACAAATCTCTGTCGAATCTGCCACAACGGACGATGTGCCGGTGATGATTGATGAAGTGACAGTCACTTTAGCGGAACGTCACAACATCGGTTTAGGTGATGAGTATGATTTCCAAATCATCGATCAATCGAGTCTACTTGATGTAGCTAGCTCGGTTACCTCGACGCTTAACACATTCTTGGGCTCCATCGCGGCGATCTCGCTGGTCGTGGGTGGCATCGGGATCATGAACATCATGCTAGTAAGCGTGACAGAACGGACGCGTGAAATCGGGATTCGTAAGGCGATTGGCGCTCTGCGCAAAGACATCTTGCTCCAGTTCTTGCTCGAATCGGTTGTGCTCAGTTTGCTAGGTGGTTTCATCGGCATCATCCTAGGTGTCACCATCGCGTTTGTCGCCGGTGGGTTCTTCAACCTGACGGTTGTGGTGGCTGGCTCAACAATTGCGATGTCGGCCGGGTTTGCCGCACTCGTCGGCTTGGTCTTCGGCATCTACCCAGCTTGGCAAGCGTCAAGCCTGCGGCCGATCGAGGCGCTACGCTACGAATAATCTGACAATTAGACCAGACTGGTTTTGAAAACCAGTCTGGTCTTTTGTGCGTTTCCAGAGACAATACCAACATGGCACACAAAATTCTGATTTGCGACGATGATCACGATGTAGTCCGGCTGATGCGCGGCTATTTGGAACAGGCCGGGTACGACGTTTTGACCGCGTACGACGGTGACACAGGGTTCCAAATGATGCGGTCTGAAAAGCCGGATCTTTTGCTTGTAGACCTAATGATGCCGGGCAAAGATGGCATCGAAGTCACCCGGCTGGTTCGGAACGACCCTCATCTGCGCAGTACGCCGATTATTATGCTCACGGCCAAAGTTGAAGAAACGGATCGAGTGATTGGGCTAGAGATGGGGGCGGATGATTACGTCACCAAACCCTACTCCCCACGTGAGGTGGTTGCTCGGGTCAAGGCCCGTCTCCGTTCGTTTGAACCTGATCCACATCTCGAGACAAAAGTGTTGCGGGATGGGGGGCTGACCCTCGACAGCGGCCGGCACGAAGTCACGCTTAACGGCCGGAACATCGACCTAACCAACTCAGAATTTAAACTGCTCCAAATCTTAATGGAGGGAGCGGGCTACGTCTTTTCTCGTGAAGCGTTGATCACCAAAGCACTGGGGGATGACTACGAAGGGTTAGATCGCACGCTCGATAGCCACATGCGCAATCTGCGCAAAAAGATCGAAGTAAATCCACGCAAACCGCTCTACATCCACACCGTTTACGGGGTTGGGTATCGCTTCGGTTTCAAAGGGGAAAGCGGAGGATGAATCGGCTGTGGGTGCGTTTAGCGCTAGTCTATTTCTTGATCATCCTTTTGATGGTATCGATACCCCCTATTTTGGCGTTCCTGACGGACGATTCAGGTAGCCGAATTTCTGACATCATTGAGTTGGCAGAACTGGGGCAAAACGATCAAATTATCGAGATTCTTCAAGAAGGCCAGCAAGGATTGGTGCGTGCCATTGTTCTGGCTCTTGCCATGGGAGGGCTTATCGGAACGCTGGTAAGCATCTGGTTTAGCCGCACCCTCACCCAGCCGCTGGACCGCTTGAAAGATGCGGCCGGTCAGATCGAAGACAACGATTTCTCGGTGCGAGTCCCAGTTGAAGGGACAGATGAGTTCCAAGCGGTCACTCAATCATTTAACTCGATGGCGGGCCAGCTCGAGAAAGCAGAAGAGCTACGCAAAAATCTGCTCTCAGATGTAGCACATGAGCTTCGCAATCCGCTCCATGTTATCAAAGGGAATATCGAGGCGATGATCGATGGGGTTTTCCCGCGAACAGATGATGAGCTCGGCCGGTTGCTCAAGCAAACGCAAGTGATCACAACGCTGGTCGATGATCTGCGCGAGTTGGCCCATGCAGAGGCGAATCAGCTTCAGCTTGACTTACGGCCGGTTGAAATTGCAAAACTACTGGATGAGACGGTTCAATCCTACCAACCGGCCGCGGCCGAAAAAAATATTTCGCTTGAGTTGGCTTTGCTGGGCAAACTCCCCACGCTCAACATTAATGGGCCCAGAATCCAGCAGGTGATTATCAATTTGCTCAGCAATGCTATTCGTTATACCCCTAAAGGGGGCAAGGTGTCAGTGTCGGCCGAGCAGGTGGCTGATCAAGTTGAGATTCGGGTGCGTGACAACGGGGCCGGAATTGAACCAGACGCATTGCCCTACATTTTTGATCGCTTTTACCGGACTGATAAGGCACGAACGCGTGAGAAAG
>JAHDGV010000682.1 GCA_020631655.1 Chloroflexota bacterium
CAGGACGCTTGACTTTGAATCAGGAAATGGAGGTTCGATCCCTCCTCTCTCAGCTCATAAAAGCCAATCAGCCTAATCAGCATTTCAGCACCTCAGGTCAAATACCTGACAAGCTGAAAACGAGCAACACGAGTGTGCTGATTGGCTGATAAAGCTATTTTTGAGAGATCGTCTAATGGCAGGACGGCTGACTCTGAATCAGTTAATGGAGGTTCGAATCCTCCTCTCTCAGCTTTAACCCGAGTGGCTTTCTAAATTTCATCTCGCCTAGAAACTTTGGACTAAAGCCACTCGGGTTTGGGAGTATTAACTACATCATGGCGGCGATAGCGGCCATACCCATGGCGAGACCGTTGTTGACCACATGGGCAATGATAACGGTCCAAAGCGATCCCGATTTTTCATACATCCACCCAAGCACCAAGCCGAGCAAAAATGCGGTGATGATTTGAGCCGGGATCAAATGAAACAGGCCAAATAAAAGTGAACTGGCAATGATGGCGCCCCACATCCCTAAACGGTTGCGAAACGCGTTGTGGATAAAGCCACGGAAGAAGATTTCTTCGTAGACGGGAACGACAAGCGTCGCAAGCGATCCGACGATCAGCATCTTCCATGCTTCTTCAAACACCAGCATCTCTGCCAGAGCATCGGCCCCTGCATTGAGGGCTGGGAAGAGTTCGATTAAGCCCCAGATGATGCCGGTACGCACAACGGCCGCGGCCGCACCCAAACCAATCGAAAGCCAAAGCCAATAGCTTGAAATTGGGGTGAATCCAAGCTGAGCAACGCTATGGCGCTGGCGTAACAAGTTGATGCCGAAGACTGAAATCACAGCCGGAATCGCAGTCATCACAAGCGACCCAATCACCAAATGAAACGGGTCTGCATCCTCGCCTAAAACGAGAAAGACGGCCGTTTGCCCAACCAAGTATAAAATCAAAAACACAACACTCATCAGGGTAATGTCTTTCCAATCCCACAATTTTTTGAAGGCGGGGACTGATTGATTGGGCTCCATTTCTACACGATAGTTATTCACATTCTCGATCATTTTTAATCTCCTTTGGATTAGGTTTCAATCCAATTTAATGGGCAATTTTTCAGCCCTGTGCCCGATTTTGGGCAAACTTAAAGCTAGGGTGGTCTGTTTCAACCACCCGATTTATTTGTTGAGTAATTTGGTTTAGGTTAGAGGGTTATTTTTCCGATTCGTTGAGCCAGAAGATCGACTCAACCGGTTCACCAAGCACGGCCGCGATGCGCAGGGCCATCACAACAGATGGGTTGTACTCACCTTTTTCAACTGCCACGATGGTTTGCCTGCTGACCTGAACGGCCTTGGCTAAGTCGGCCTGGGTTAAACGGTGTCGCGCTCTAAGCTCGCGGATTTTGTTTTCTAAATTATCGCCACTTGTTTTCGCCATAAAGTCTCTCCCCGCGCCTTACCACGGCCGCTTCTTAATCTGCCGATAGCCGATCCAGCCGCAGCTAATAAAAATTAAAGTAATTATGATGGCTACGCCCCATTCTGGGATAGTCTCATAAAACCCAACGAGAAAGCCGACTGCGCCACTCAAAAGGGACAAAACAATAGTGAAAATCACTGTGCTCCTTGGAAACAATCCCTTGGAAAGCTGTGCCACTGGTGTCGCGATCCATCCAATAACTGTAATTGCGGTCCAAATCAGATAATCAACGAGAAATGAGTCGCCACTAACGAGGAAGGTAATTAAAAATACCAGCGGAAACCAAATCAGTGTTCCGACAAGATACGCAAACTGCCGACGCTTGATATAGCTTGAATATTCGTCAACTTCTTCGATCTGATGACGGCCGATCAGCCACCAATATTGACCCAAGCTACCGAGGATGAGCGCAAGGGTAAACCAGCCAACCGGCCGGGAAAAGTCGGTCACGAAATAATAGATGGCAGTTACACCTAATATTCCGATATTGAGCCAATAGACAGTTGGCAAAATATTGCGGGTCCCTTCGTCAATTCGTTCATCACGGTAAACACCAAAGAGCAGTTCCCAATACTCTCTTGTTTTCCATTCAGGTTGTTCGTTTTGATCACTCATAACTTGATTCATATCTCTTGCCTGTATCACAACTGGCTAACCCAATAGCCAATGCTGATACAAAGATTCTCCACAATGTCAGGTAAAGTTGACAAAATGGTAAGGTAAAGCAAACTAAATGTCAAGTTTTGCTGACATTTTGACAAATTTACCTATCGCTACTCGAGAGAACAATCTTTAATTTTTCTTCATGGAGACTGTAGCTCAATGGTAGAGTGCTCGGCTGTGAACCGGGTGGTACGGGT
>JAHDGV010000683.1 GCA_020631655.1 Chloroflexota bacterium
TGGTACGCGGTTGGTTGCTCGAAGAGCAAACGCTTGACTACCCGCTCAAAAAAGTGTTGTTTGATCGGCGCAAAAAGCGCAAGCTCAAAGCGTCCGAGGTTGAGATCGAAAAGCAAGAGGCGATCACCCATATCCGCCCCATTAGCCGGTGCGAGCTTGAGATTCCGGTCGGCCGGTATCAAACCGCCCGCTACACCCTCGTCGAGCTCCAACCGAAGACCGGCCGGACCCATCAGCTCCGCCGCCATTTGGCCCACTTGCGCCACCCGATTTTGGGCGACCGTCGGTATGGTGATCGGGATCACAACCGAATGCTTGAAGAACGATACGATTGCCGCCGACTGTTTCTAAGCGCCATTCGGCTCGAATTGACCCATCCCACAACCCAAGAACCGATCATAATCACGGCCGAACCAGACAGCGAAATTCGTGGTGTGATAGGTGAATTTGGCCTCTGAAACGTTAGAGTGGCAAAAGAGTCGCCTTACAAACTATCAAACTGTCACCGTTTAGTCCTTCAAATATTAGAACCTGAAAGTATAATCGGGACTATTAGAAACTATTGGGGTTATAGAAGTTAGGTTCGGGAAGTTGAGAAACGCATCATTTTATTCCCGACCCTATCTAGCTGAACTTTAAAGTTTAGCCCTTATGCAACGCATTCCAGCTTTACCCTTCTTTAGGAGAAATCATGTCTGACCAACCCACTGACGAAAATGAACCTGAAAAAACTTATGGTCAAATCGACATCACCCCCACCGCTATCGCATCGGTCGTGCACCATGCGGTTAAGCAGTCCTATGGCATTGTGGGGATGGCCAGTCGCGGCATGGTGAATGGAATTGCTCAGCTACTTTCGCGCGATCCACACAAAGGGATCGATATCAAATTGAGTGACGAGTCATTCGAAATTGATATTTATGTGATTGTTGAATACGGCATTCGCATTAAGGCGGTGGCTGAAACGCTGCAGAAAACGGTTAAATTCAATGTAGAAAAAGCGATGAACCGGCCGCTAGACGCTGTGAATGTCTACGTTCAAGGGCTGGGTCACGTTCCCAAAAACGACTAAAATTTTTGCACACACTGTGTGTCTGTTAGGAAGAAAAAAATGCAAACCACTGTAGACCTATTTCCTGGTGCTGAAGAAAAATTAACTTTATGTGATGGTCAGCAATTCAAGGCTTTGGTACATGCGGGGCTCAACAATCTCGAAAAAAACCAAAAAATCGTAAACGAACTCAACGTGTTCCCTGTGCCAGATGGGGACACCGGAACCAATATGCTGTTGACCATGCGGTCTGCTTGGAAAGCGATTCAAACCAGCGAAGATTTAGACATCGGTGTGGTATCAAAAGCATTTTCACGCGGGGCCCTAATGGGTGCACGCGGTAACTCAGGGGTGATCCTGAGCCAAATCTGGCGCGGTATCGCCAATGCGCTCGAAGGCAAAGAGCGGATGTCGGCCGAAGATTTTGCAAACGCGTTCGATGTCGCTCAAAAGACCGCATACAGCGGGGTAATGAAACCGGTTGAAGGGACGATTTTAACCGTCGTACGTGAAGGTGCAGAAGAGGCATTGGACGCGGCCGAGAAAAGCCAAGATGTCCGTTTTATTCTGCGACGTGCGCTAACCCGCTGTCGTCAGGCGCTTGAGCGCACACCGGATCAACTACCGATTTTAAAACAGGCGGGCGTCGTTGACTCAGGTGGCAAAGGGCTCATCTTTATTCTTGAAGGGATGTATCTCTACTCGATTGGTGAGTACGATATGTCAGAAAGCACTGGCGCCACGGCCGATAATTTTGACGAAACGGTGGCGGCACTCACGTTCCAAGAGATGGCTGTGCCTGAAGGTGGCGTGCTCGAAAACCACTACGACG
Organism: Chloroflexota bacterium; assembly: GCA_020631655.1. Taxonomy (GTDB): domain Bacteria; phylum Chloroflexota; class Anaerolineae; order Promineifilales; family Promineifilaceae; genus WTJY01. Next base: position 1,884 of record JAHDGV010000683.1, read on the forward strand.
TTCAATTTATTTTATTGGGGGAAGACCTAAACGTTCTCGAAATCCGGAACACAATCGATGCGATGGGAGACTCTACCGTTGTAGTCGGCGACGAAACGACGGTTAAAGTCCACATCCACGTAGATGACCCAGGTGAGCCGATCAGCTATGGGATCAGCTTAGGCGAGATCACCGATGTGGTGGTTGAAAATATGCAGATGCAGATGGACGACATCATCGCGTCTGGTCAGGTGCATGAAAATGCGGAAGGTGTGCAGATCGGTGTGGCAGCAATGGCAAAAGCAGCCGAAGAGCGCAAACCGGTCGTAGAGCCAGGCCAAGTGGCCGTGGTCACAGTCGCGGCCGGTGACGGCATGGTCAACATTCTGCATGGGATGGGGGCCGCCTTTGTGGTTGAAGGTGGGCAAACCAACAACCCATCTACCGAAGAGCTTTTTGCCGC
>JAHDGV010000684.1 GCA_020631655.1 Chloroflexota bacterium
AGCTTTTGGCTATTGGCCGTTGGCTTTTAGCTTGAAGCCTTCCACTGGAAAGAGCTTAGCTAAAAGCCAATAGCTAACGGCTAACGGCTAAGAAGCCATCGCACCAAAAACGGCACGGTGGAAAAGATTAAAAAGACGCGGGCAAAATGCATGAGGACCACTTGCCCGGCAATAGCCCCTTCTTCTTGCGAAACAACGGCCATGCCGGTTAACCCGCCGGGGGCAAAGCTGAAAAAAGCGGTTGCTTTGTCAAGGTGGCCAAGTCGAAAGGCGATATAGGCCAATAACATGCCCACGCTCAGGAATAGGATGGCACTCCCGGCCGCCCATGCAAACAAGACCCAGCCTGCCTCAAAAATTTCCGGCCGAACAGTCGCCCCAATCATGATGCCGGCCGCAATTTGCACCACCAAGCGCAGATTGCTGGGTACAACCACACCACCTTGCACAAACCCGCTGTACACAGCACAGCCAAACATCGAGCCGATAAATGCCCCGCCGGGTACGTTGAAGTAGCGAGCAACTAAGCCGCAGATGATGCCGCAAAGGGCACCAAAGAAAAGGGTAGATGTCATGGTTAGTTTGATTGTTTATTAATTTGCCCTGAGCTCGTCGGAGGGTTGGATAGTTGGTTTGTTAGTGCAACCAACTACCCAACTAACAAACTAACCAACATATTTCCCAGCGTTCGCACCCGCAATCTTGCCAAACACGGCACCTGATGCGAGCCCTGAACCACCTGGATAGTTGTGGAAAAAGAGGCCGCCGATCATTTCACCGGCCGCGTAAAGTCCTGGAATCGGGGCGTCTTGAGCGTCAACCACCTCTGCACCCGTAGTGGCTTTTACGCCACCAAAGGCAAAGGTCAGGCCACAGGTTACGGGGAATGCCAAAAACGGCGGTTTAGAAATCGGATTGGCCCAGTTGGTTTTGTCCACCTCAAGCCCAACCGTCCGTTTTCCGTCCAACACTTGGGGATTAAAGTCACCGTCTTGAACCGCCAAATTGTATTCGTGGATGGTGCCTGCAAAGGCGGCTTTGTCGATGTCCATCTGATCGATCAGCCCTTCCAACGTGTCGCTTTCAAATTTGGTACACAGCTCTTCCCGATACTCTGAGCGGAGCAGGTCGGCCACATGGCCGTCAAAGACGTGATAGGCGGTTGCGTCAGTCTGTTTGAGCACTTCACGGCCGTATTTGGCGTAGGTGTAGTTACGATAATCAGCCCCTTCATCAACAAATCGTTTTCCTTCTTTGTTGACGATCAGCCCGATCGGATAACTGCTCTTTTTGAAGACGTCACCCGGCACTTCAAAGTCACCCACAACGGGGGCGTTGGCATCGGTAGAGATGGCGTGTCCCATCTTCCAGTCACCGTATTTGACCGCACCGGCCGCGACAGCCATGTCGATTCCGTCACCCGTGTTGTATTCGCTTCCGCGCAGGATGGCTTTTTCCCATTCCTCTCCCATTTGGGCAATCCGCTTTTTCATCGAGCCTTCGTAGCTACCGCAGGCTAGGATAACGGCTTGGGCACCAATCGTTTCAGTTTCGCCGTTGCGTAACACGTTGATGCCGCTGATTTTGCCGTCAGCGTCTTGCACAAGGTCAGTTCCGGCCGACTCGTACCAGACGTCAACCCCCATCTCTGTGGCGATGTCGTTTAGCTTGTTGACCAGTCCAATCCCACGGCCGACCGATTTCAAGACTAAGCCGCCCCAAAAGTGGTATTTGCCATCTTTTACAAACGATTGGTTGTCATAAATCAGATCAAACTCAAGACCGTGTGAGTGGAGCCACTTCATCGTTTCAAGCGAGTTGTCGATCAGGGTGTTTGATAAGGTGGTATCTGTTTGCCCTTGAGTGATGCGCTGGAAGTCTTCTCGATATTTTTCGGCCGAATAGGGCGGCATCACGATTTGATCAGCCATATCATCAGTCATGGCTGGAATGACCTGACGCAAATCATCGAGCGTATCAAATGCGACACGGATCGCCCCATCGGTGAAATAAGAATTTCCACCACGTTTTTTCTTCGGTCCTTTTTCTAGTACAAGGACGCTGGCGCCACTTTCTCGAGCCGCAATAGCGCTACACAGCGCCGCGTTGCCTGCTCCCACAATCACAACATCATAATTGAGGTTTGTCATATCTCTTTACCTTTACCCAGACGCGCCGCCGGCACGTCTCTACATGTGATCGTTCAATCGTAGAGACGACCCGCTGGGGCGTCTAATTTCATGTGAAAAAAAATGATCATCGGAAAGCCAGATTGCTAGTTCCGTCCCACCATCACTAGCTCACTGACTTTCCGATGATCA
>JAHDGV010000685.1 GCA_020631655.1 Chloroflexota bacterium
ACCATGCAGGTGGTAGTCGCATGAGCCAGTAGCTTCCCATTTTGATCAAAGACTTGCCCATCTGCCACAGCGGTCCGTCGGCCGACGTGTATGGCTTTACCTATCGCCTTGATCTCCCCCACTTCAACCGTAATAGGCCGGATGTAATTGACTTTTAGCTCAAGCGTTGTGTAGCTCACCCCCGCCGGTAACATCGATTGGATCGAACAGCCAACGGCCGAATCAAGCAGAGTGGCCGCATAGCCGCCGTGCGTGTTTCCCCACGGGTTGTACTGATCGTAGCGAGGGGTGCAGACAAACGTCACTTCCCCCTTTTTGATCCCCTGTAACGTAAATCCCATCAGCGTCCACATCGGTGGGGTTTCAAGCTCGCCCGCTTGGATCGCTTCGAGGCGCTCAAGTCCATTTGTGGCGTTTAAGTCGTACATGGGCTAGTTTGATCGGTTAAACAGCTCGCGCAATTTCCAGTCTGACAATGCCAGCGTGATCCCACCGATGATCAAGGTCGGGACGACAACCACCGCGTGATAAACTAGCGCATAGGCCAAGCTGACCGCCTCATCCCCAAAGCCGAGCAAAAAGAGAACCGCAAATACAAACGACTCGAAGGTGCCAATCCGGCCGGGAGCAGATGGGACTGAAATGCTCAGGGTGACAACGGCGTTCATGAGCAACGCTTCGGCGATGCCAAACGGCATGTCAAAGGCGAGAAAAATAAAGTAGGGCGTCAGAATCGAAAGCACCCCGATTCCGGCCGAGAGTAAAATCAGAAAGACGGTTACGCGGCCGTGTTTGAGTACGGCCAATCCTTGCAAACTGCGCTTGGCCAGCTTGTTCACAAAATCGGCAAAACGTTTGGGGAGCGGCCGAGTCAGCGTTTGGGTCAACGACAGAATTCGTTCCGCCTGAAACACAAGCACGTACAAGATTCCCAACAAAACCACGGCGATAACAGCCAGGCTAAAGACCTGTTCACTAACGATGTCTGGGATGGTGAAAAACGGGACGATGGCGATTGCCAGCAGAACGGTGAGTAGCAGGTCAAATGATTTTTCACTGACGATAGTCCCTAACGTGGTTCCGGCCGGTATTTTGCTACTTGTTTGCATCTGATACAACCGAGCCACATCACCCAAGCGAGGGATGGGGCTGACGATGTTCAAGAGTTGGCCCGTCATAATCGCAAAATAAGTTGGTTTAAAAGTCGGTTTATCTGGATAGTAGAGCCATTGCCAGCGCCAGGCTTTGGCCAACCCTGTGGCAAAAATGACCACGACGGCCCACACAATCGGCCCAACTTTGGCCGACCGCATCGCATCCCCAAGCTGAGCGTAATCGATCTGTGTAGAAAAGTAGACGACACTGGCAACCGAAAGCAGAAGGCCTAACAGTGTTTTGCCCCATGGGATCGTATTTTTATTCTCGGCCGGGTTGGCCGAAAGTGGAATCGGGTCAGTTTGGTGAGTCATCCAGTCTTTTAGACGTTTAAATAGGTAGGTAAGGGGCGATTATATGATCTTGTTCCCGATTAACCGATCCACATTGCACAACATTTATGTTGATTGGCGTTTAGTGCTTTGTAAAGTAAGTTTCTTTAGTCGGTGTCATTCCTGCGAAGGCAGGAATCCAGCGCTAAATCTGGCACTGGATACCCGCCTACGCGGGTATGACGCTCTCTCGAGAAAGTTAGGTTTCATACTTTACAGGGTATTTAGAGCTTGAGGACTTTGCCCCAGTCAACTGAAACGCCAGCAAAATTCTCAAATGCTAGATCCCTAAATTCAAACTGGTAAGCGGCTTTAACCATAAACAGAAGCCCCAAATAATTGTTATCAATACGTGACCCCCAATCAATTCCGGCCGCGGCCGCAAGTTGTTTGATCGCTTGTTCCGTCCCCTCAAGCTCAACAAAATTGCCGTAGGGCAGTTCGTCTAAAACCGCTTCCACTTCCCCCACTTGGATCGTCTCCCGGTATTTTTCATAGACTATGGCAGGCTCGTACCCCAACCGGCCGATGATCTGCTCCATCTTGTCAAAATCTGCAACCTCAAGCTCAATCTCCTCCCGCACCTTCGCTTCAGATTGTTCCTGCACGTTGGCCGGAGGTGGCCCTTTAAACGTCAGTTTTGTTTTTTCATCTTGGCGCAAACGGATTAGCTTGCGGCCGTTTTTTAGAGATTGGTCCGCATCATCATAAACGGTGTTTTTTTCATACAGCCGTGCTTTAGTGATGGTGCCACCCAAGGCCAATAGCCGCTGTTTCACGGCCGCCAAGTCATTAATCTGGAATTTCGCTTCAACTTCAAGATTCAT
>JAHDGV010000686.1 GCA_020631655.1 Chloroflexota bacterium
GATAACTCGTACACCATGCAGTATTACGACCTGTTGATCGTGACGGCGCTCGCTATCGAAGCGGCCGGTTCAACCAACGCGAGTGATTGGGCCGCGGCCGTACCAGAGGTTTCAGGCGGCGACGGCACCGTGGTGTACACCTACGCAGAGGGGATCGAAGCCCTGCGTGCAGGTGAAGCCATCAACTACAGCGGTGTGACCGGTGAGTTTAACTACACCGATACCGGTGTGGTCTCTGGTCTGTTTGGCATCATCCAGTGGGTGAGCGAAGAGGAATTTGAATTGGTCAGTACGCTTGATGACGCCACCATTTTGGCTTTAGACAGCGGCACTTACGGACAGTAGACAAGTAGAAAGTAAGAAGTAGTAAGTAGTAAAAACAAAGTGGCCGGTGACATGCTCGCTGGTCACTTCATACTTTCTACCTCTTACTTCACACTTTTCACTGGTCACCAAATACCGTTCACTCATCAAGTCGGGGAAATTATCAATGTCGATTTTGTCAGACGCAATCATCATCGGGTTAATCGATGCCGCGCCGTTGGTTTTAGCGGCGATGGGATTTACCCTCATTTACTATTTAAACGGCTTCATCAATGTGGCCTATGCTGAAAATATTACGCTTGGGGCTTATTTTGCAGTTATTTTTAACAGCTGGTTTGGGCTTAACTTTTTTATCGCCATTATCCCGGCCGCATTGCTAACCGGGTTGCTCAGCCTGTTGACCTATCAGCTGGTTTTCAGGCCCGCCTTTAAGCGGGGGGTCAGCGGGGCCGAAGCGATCATTTTGTCGATTGGGCTCTCGTTCTTTTTGCGCTATGCGGCCATCCTGATTTTTAGCAATGACCCTCAGGTGATGGATGTTGGATTTACATCTTACATGCGCATTTTTGGGCAGGGGATCACCAGTACCCAAATTGTGGCTCTGAGTCTTGTCGCCATCTTTTCCGGTGCGCTTTACTACCTCATCTATAAAACCGGCTACGGCGAAAAGATTAGAGGGTTGGCCAACAACAGCGAACTGGCGATGGTCAGCGGAATCGACCCGAACAAAATGTCGTTGCAGATCTGGTTCTTGGCCGGAATCGCGGGCGGGCTTGCCGGAATGTTCTTTGGCGTATTTTCTCTGGTGACACCACGCGTGGGCTGGAATCAAATTTTGATCGTGACGATGATCGCTATCGTGGGCGGGATTGGTAGCGTGCGCGGCGCACTATTAGCCAGCATCGGTGCAGGCATTTTGACGGCCGCTGTGACCCTGCTTTCAAAACCGCTTTATGCCCAAATCATCCTTTTGCTGTTTTTCATCATCGTTCTGCGCTTTAAGCAGTTAAGGAGCTAACCGATGGCATATTTCATCTTTGTTTTCTCTGGCATCATCATTTATATCGCTCTAGCTAACTTGCTCCATTTGCAGTTTGGTTTAACTGGGATTGTGAATTTTGGTGTGGTTGGCTTTTGGGGGCTGGGCATGTACGGCACCACGGTTTTGATCGTGCAGTATGACCTGCCGTTTCTCATCGCCGTTCTGCTGGCGGCCGGTGTCACCACCGCGCTGGCCTATCTGCTGGGATGGCTTGTGCTCGATTTGGATAGCCAAGCGATTATTGTGGCGACGCTCGCATTTTCAACAATCGTTTCCTATTTGGCGATCACAGAAAAGTGGCTGACCAAAGGGGTGATCGGCATCGGAACCGTCTCGTTCCCGTTTGATGCCGGGCGACGCACCGACCTGGTGTACATGGCGTTTTTGGTTCTGCTCACGGCCGGGATGATGTGGTACGCATCCAAGCTAAAAGATGCACCTTACGGCCGTCTGCTCCAAGCGATCCAGGACAACGAGCCACTGGCGCGCGGTCTGGGCAAATCAACCTCTCAAGAAAAGCTGATTTTCTTTACCGTAACATCGGGCATGATGGGGCTGTTAGGGGCGTTGCACGCGCCGGTCAACCAATTCTTGACTCCAACCCTGCTGGCTCCCGGCGTTACTTTTACCGTTTGGATCGCCCTGATTTTAGGCGGTAAACGGCACGTCTTGGGCGGTCTCATCGGTGTATTGGTCACTGTTGGCTTGTTTGACCTAATCATTGAAACGTATTTGCCGTTGCCCACCAACTTCACCATTTTGGTCCCCAACATCAAACTGATGCTGTACGGGCTCATGCTGATGCTGATTTTGATGTTCCGGCCGTTGGGCATTTTGGGTGATCGGTGAAAGTGAAAAGTAAAAAGTGGTAAGTAGAAATAGCGCATAAAATTTGTTACTTCATACTTAACACTTACCACTTAGAAAACCATGTCTAGCACAAAAAT
>JAHDGV010000116.1 GCA_020631655.1 Chloroflexota bacterium
GCAGTCCGCCTACCGCTACAAATCTGCTTGGCACGGACAACCTTGGTCGAGACACATTAAGTCGCCTCATTTATGGCTCACGCACCTCCCTTATTATCGGTATTGTTGCAATTGGCTTAGCCGCTTCTATCGGCGTTTCGCTGGGGCTTGTTGCAGGCTACTTTGGTGGCATCGCCAGCGCAATCATCATGCGTATTGTAGATGCCATGTCGGCAATCCCACCCATCATGCTTGCCCTGACAATTGTAGCCTTGCTGGGCAGTGGGCTTACAAATATTGTCATCGCACTTGGAATTAGTTTGATTCCACCATACGCTCGACTCATGCATGGGCAGGCGCTTACCGTCAAAGACAATGATTATGTTGGTTTTTTACAGGCAATCGGAGCTAGTCACGGCCGCATTCTGATGAGACACATTTTGCCGAACACTGTTTCGCCGCTGATTGTCCTCATGACAACCATGATGGGTGGCGCAATTTTGGCTGAAGCAGGGCTAAGCTTTCTTGGTGTTGGTATTCGGCCGCCGGGGGCCGCTTGGGGCGCAATGGTCAGCGATGGGTATCGCTATCTGCTTACCAATCCACTCCTATCGTTTGCACCAGGGCTGGCAATTATGTTAACAGTCTTTGCCGTCAATATGGTTGGTGATGGCCTGCGAGATGCGCTTGATCCAAGACTGCGAGGAGAAGCGTAATGGTAAATGGACGATTGGCGAAAGGAATGGAGAAGGCATGCCGCGTTTACTAGAAGTCAACGGATTAAAAACGGAATTTACGGTCGGCGGCAGAGTCGTTAAAGCGGTTGACGGTGTCTCTTACCACGTCAACGAACGTGAAATCGTCGGGGTAGTTGGGGAGAGTGGTTCTGGCAAATCGGTGACACAACTGTCTGTAATGCAGCTTGTGCCAATGCCGCCGGGTGAAATCGTTGCCGGCGAAGTGCGTTTCGATGGACAGGATTTGCTAGAGCTTGAGGCCAAAGGTCCTCAAATGCGGGATATTCGTGGCAGCAAGGTCGCGATGATTTTTCAAGAACCGATGACGTCGCTCAACCCAGTGATGAAAATAGGTCAACAAATAACCGAAACGCTTGAGCTACATCTTGGCATGGACAACAAAGCTGCTACAAAACGAGCAATCGAGTTACTCTCCCTTGCTGGTATTCCAAGTGCTGAGAAACGTATCAACGATTATCCTCATCAATTCAGCGGCGGGATGCTTCAGCGTGTGATGATTGCGATGGCGCTTTCCTGTAATCCGCGACTGTTAATTGCGGACGAGCCAACAACCGCCTTAGATGTCACTATTCAGGCGCAAGTGCTCGATTTAATGCAGGAGATGGTCGAACAATTTAATGCATCGCTTCTTCTTGTTACCCACAATTTGGGCGTTGTAGCCCGTTATGCACACCGTATTTATGTGATGTACGCAGGGCGCATCGTGGAAGAAGGGACGACGGAAGAGATTTTCGCCAATCCATCACACCCTTATACTCGTGGTTTGCTTAACGCGGTTCCTCGCCTTGATGATAATAGTGAAAAGCTAATTCCGATTGATGGGCTACCGCCCAATCTAATCGACATGCCAAATAGGTGTTCGTTTTTGCCACGGTGTCCAAATCGACTTAAAAAATGCTTTGATCTGCCACGTCCTGAATTGACTTCGATTGGTGATGGTCATGCGGTGGCTTGCTATGCAGATTTAGAGGCATGGAGGGTGAATGGTAGTGGTAGGGGAAATTCGGCCGAAATTATCCCATCTTCCTCTATCCCCATCATACATAAGCCAATCAAAGACGACATCCTGCTCGAAGTCAACGATTTACAGATGTACTTTCCTGTGACCAAAGGACTGCTGCGTAGAAAGGTTGCAGAAGTCAAAGCGGTTGACGGGATTAGCTTCACGCTTCGTAAAGGGGAGACGCTTGGACTAGTTGGGGAAAGTGGCTGTGGCAAGACAACCACAGGGCGGTGCGTGTTGCAGCTAAATCGGCCGACCGGCGGACAAGTCCTGTTTCAAGGACACGACATGGCCGCATTGCCCGAAAGCAAGCTCAAACCACTGCGGCGTCAAATTTCGCTTGTCTTTCAAGATCCAAACGGTTCACTTGATCCGCGTCAGACGGCGGGTAGCATTATTGGTGAGCCGTTATTGGTTCACCAATTGGTTAGCAACCGTGATGAATACAATACACGTGTTCAAGAACTAATGAAGCTCGTTGGTTTGGATCCGCATCTAAAAGATCGTGTCCCGCACGAGTTTAGTGGAGGTCAACGCCAACGTCTGGCAATTGCACGCGCATTGGCTTGCGACCCTGCGCTGATTGTTTGTGATGAGCCTGTTTCGGCTCTAGACGTCTCGATTCAGGCCCAGATTATTAATTTGTTACAAGAGTTGCAAGAGGGATTGGATGGTTTGGCCTATCTATTTGTGTCGCATGACTTATCGGTTGTGCGCCATATTTGTGACCGGGTGGGTGTGATGTATCTCGGCCGAATCGTGGAACTCGCCGACGCAAATGCACTATACGAGAACCCCCAACACCCTTATACAAAAATGCTGTTGTCGGCAATCCCGATCCCGGACCCCGTTATCGAGGCGACTCGTGAGCGCATTGTAGCGCAGGGAGAGGTTCCCAGCCCGCTAAACCCACCATCTGGCTGTCATTTTCATCCCCGCTGTCCTGTCGCCATCGATAAATGTAGCCACGTCGTGCCAGAGCTGCGTGACATAGGGAATGGACATCAGGCTGCATGTCACGTTATCTAATTATTAAAGTGAATAAATGAGCAAGAAAGAACTAACCGTTAAATTTGTCATTCCAGATACGATGCAGGATAAGTGCTTTGATAATGATGGGAATGAAATGCCCACACCAAAGCCCGGTGAGTATCTGTATGGGCAAGATGCACAATTTCAAGGCAGAGTGCCGACCGCATATCATGATAATGGGGATGGCACGATCACCGATCTGAACACTGGGCTGATGTGGCAGAAAACGCCAGACTTCAAAAGATATGTTTTTGAAGATGCCGCTGAATATTGCAACAACTTAAGAATTGGCGGCTACGATGATTGGCGTTTGCCAACGTTAAAAGAAAATTATTCGTTAGCCGATTTTCGGGGTGAAATTGTCATGCCGCCGGGATTTAAGCCGCCTCCACCGCCCCCCCCTTCAGAAAGAAAACCAGGGCCACCTGACCTATCCAAAACACCGTTTCAAGACCCTGCGTATTCGACACCCTACATCAACACCGACTATTTCGACTTTGAGTTCCCTCAGCCACTGTTTATCGGTCAATATTGGTCAAGCACCCGCTATGTCAAAGGTTCAGTGACAGAGATGAAGGGGCTTGCTGCATTTGGCTTTAACCATACGGACGGGCATATTAAATCCTATCCAACCGGCTACCTTGAAAACGGTGAAAAAAGCTTCTTTAATCCAGGATGCTTTATTCGTGCGGTTAGAGGGGAAGAAAATGTTTATGGTATAAACAAATTCGTCGATAATGGTGATGGTACAATCACAAATAATGCAACCGGATTAATGTGGCAAAAAGCAGATGACGGTAACACGCGCAATTGGGGCGAGGCACTCAAATATGCCGAAGATTTAGAAATTGCTGGCTATGATGATTGGCGATTGCCAAGCGCTAAGGAACTCCAAAGCATTGTTGATTATGACAAGTTAACCATCCCAGCGATCGATGAAGCGTATTTTGAAGTAAGCGATCCAGACAGTTATTTTTGGACCAATACAACGCTGGGCGATTTCAAGCACACGGCCGTCTATATTGCATTTGGTTATGCCTATGCACGTGGCCCTGGCTTCAAAGAATTTTGCGATTGGCATGGCGCTGGTGCACAGCGTAGCGACCCCAAAAGCGGGAAGCCTGAAGATTATCAGATGGCTTCTCCCAATGCAGAAGATTTAGTCCGTATACAAAATTATGTACGCTGCGTTCGGGTAGCGTAGTGAGGAGATTATTTAGATGGCAGATAGAGTTGTTAAATGTGATGTGTTGGTCATCGGCGGTGGCATCGCCGGCTGTATGGCCGCTATTAAAGCCCAAGAGGCAGGTGCAAAAGTTGTGCTGGTTGACAAAGGTTTTGTCAGCCGTACTGGGCAATCACCATACGTCGATAGCCATCTTGTCTTTAACGAAGAGTGGGGCGACGATCTGGAAGAATGGCATGAGTCCATTCGCGAGATCGGCGAGTATGTCAATCATCCTGTTTGGACCAAAATAGGGTTGGTTGATTCGTATGAGCGTTTTAAAGAGTTTACCGAATGGGGGGTAGATTGGAGTAAGAACGATGACGGTTCATACTATCGCCGCCTCAGTTTTATGGGTAAAACCAAAACGATTTTTATGGGGCCCATCCAAATCCCAACGTTGCTGCGCGACAAGGTCAAAGAAAGTAAGGTCCGCATCCTAGATCGGACGATGATTGCAGAACTAATAAAGCAGGACGGCCGACTGGTTGGGGCCGTCGGTTTCTCATGGAAAACGTTTAAGCTGACCATTTTTAAAGCCAAAGCGGTTGTGATGGCAACAGGTGCAAGCGGATTGAAGCCACCTAGCTGGCCGATTCATAATTTAACGGGAGATGGGGATGCGATGGCATATCGAGTTGGGGCCGAAATTCTGGGCAAGGAGTATGTTGATCCTCACCCAACTTCAGCAATGGAACCTGCAAACTTTAATTTTAAGTTCAAGTTTGGGGGTAAAAAGCTTGAAGATTTAGGGCCACCTCAGGGTAAGTTAGTCAATGCGAATGGGGATGAAGTTAAGCGACGGGGCACACTCTTTCCTGATATGGAATTTGAGGTGCATGAAGGGAACGCACCGTTGATGTTCCACCCCAAGAGAGAAGATTTAGAGCCGCAGGAAATGGTTGGGGGTGGGGCCGCGGGTATGGCCGTTCACAAGTCAGAAGGCATTTGGCCGGCCGACACAGATTGCTCTACGGCGGTTCCCGGACTGTATGCGGCCGGCGATTCACTAGGCACAATGGCAACCGGTGCGGCGTATGCAGCAATGGGATTGTCGTCTGCTAATTGCAGCGTGACGGGCCACAGAGCTGGTCAGGCTGCTGCTAAATATTCACTCCAAGTAGATGACGTAGAAATCGATTCAGCAATGCTTGAAGAAATTAAGAAGCAGGTATTGGCTCCAACAGAGCGCAATGGTGGATTTAAGCCGCGCTGGGTGATTCAAAATTTGCAGAACATAATGATGCCATACTACATTATGTTCATTAAGAAAGGGGATCGTTTGCAGGCGGCCCTGACAATGGTTGAGTTTGTACGTGACCATCTGGTGCCAAAGATGTATGCGACAGATACCCATGAACTGCGTTTGGTCCATGAAGCGCGCAATATGGCGCTGATATCTGAAATGCGCCTGCGATCTTCTCTTTTCCGCACAGAGAGTCGTGGCTGTCATTATCGTGAAGACTATCCGTATCGTGACGATGCGAATTGGCTAGCGTGGACGCTCATTCAACAGAATGATGATGGGGAAATGCACTTGTTCAAGGAGCCAATTCCGCAAGAGAATTGGCCTGACTTTGCCATCCCTTACGAAGAGCGTTATGAGTGGCGATTCCCTGGCGAGGAGGCGCACCTTGATTGGCTCAATAAACAGGACGCGAAATTGCGAGCGGAAGTAGCGGAAAAATCGAACGGTGTAGTCGCATAGCGACGAGGTTAACTATAAAAATGAAAAGTCTCCCTTTGAATGTCAATATTGATTATGACCTGTGTACGAACTGCGGGATATGTGTGCGCTCTTGCCCTGTCGATGTGATTCGGATTAATCCTGAAACGAAGACGGTTGAGCCAATTTATGACATGGATTGTATGTTGTGCAAGTTGTGTGAGCATGATTGCCCAGAGGATTGCATTGTGATTGATCCTAGCAAACAGGTTGCTCATGTGTTGAGTTGGGGTTAGTCAATCGCATGACCGCATACAACAATCGTCAAAATTTTGAAATGCATCGGTGGCCTGCGTTGCACCTTGCGTTCAATCAAATTAAGCACGTTGTTAATGGTGACGGATTGATCAGCAAGCAATTTAAAGTGGAGCTATTTACGATGGCTAGCCTTGTCAGTGGCTGTGCACATTGTCAATCACTTGGTGCGGCTCGTCTCAATTCAATGGGAGTTGAGACCGGGCGCATACGTGCTATCTGGGAATACGAAACATCGGACCTGTTTTTGGCTGAAGAGCGGGCTGCTTTAGATTTGGTTCGGGCTGCATCCCTATTACCAAATGCAACAACACCACAGCATTTCGCAAACTTAAGGGAGCATTATTCCGATCAACAGATTGTTGAAATTTTAGCCGTTAATAGTCTGGCTGGCTGGCTGACTCGCTGGAACGATACGGTTGCAACCGTTACTGATCAAGTATCAGTCGATTGGGCAACAGAGAATCTATCTGATGTCGGTTGGCAGATTGGGAAGCATGTTGATGAAAAATCAGAACAACGAGAAGGTCCACCACCCCGACATAAAGATAAATAAAAGAAACTAGGATATTGATGTCTCGACCAAACATTCTTTTCATTATTACTGACCAGTTGCGGCCAGATCATACCGGTTTCGGCCGAAACCCAATCGTCCAAACGCCAAATCTTGACAAACTGGCAAAGGAAAGTATGCAGTTTGAGCGCGCTTATACGGCGCACCCACTCTGTGGCCCAAGCCGGCGCACGATTATGACAGGGCGTATGCCATCCGTGCATGGTGGCTGGGCCAACGGCACACAGCTTGATTGGGATGCAAACACCTTTGTGCGCGTACTGCGCGAGCATGGTTATCGCACCGGCCATGTTGGGAAGTTACATTTACAGGATGTCTTTGGCGGCCCCCCCGATGATATAAAAGATGATATGCCGCCCGTCTATCCTCTAAAAGGTAAAGGTGACGCGGTCACTCCAAAATGGGAAGATGGTTGGGGCGATTGGGAGACACGCTATCGCCATCGCGATGAATGGGTTGAAATGCCAGCCGACTTTTATGGCTTTGACTCAGTTGAGCTGATTTCTGAACATGGCGATTGCCCAGAGGGTCACTATTTTCACTGGGCTAAGGAAAATGGACTGGATCCAAGCACGATGGGCGGGCCGACAAATGCGCTACAACGTTTTGATGAATGGGATCAAATTTATCAAAGCTCTGTGCCAGAAGAATTGTATCCGACGACTTACGTGACTGAACGGTCAATTGACTTCCTAGAAAAGACACAAGAGGATGAGCGACCCTTTTTCCTGTTCGCATCTTATCCTGATCCGCACCATCCTTTTACGCCACCTGGACGCTACTACGATATGTATGATCCGGAATCAATTCCACTTCCTGAGACGTTCTATGACTCTCATGAGAATTCGATGCCGCATGTGCAAAAGGTAGTTGCCGATCGTGGCCGCAATCATCGTGGCCCCTTCCCGTTTTGCGTCAATGAGGCACAATTTCGCAAAGCATCGGCCGTTGAATACGGGTCGATCACCATGATTGATGAGGGTGTTGGACAGATTTTAGCAACGCTAAAACGATTAGGCTTGGACGAGAATACGGTAATTATCTTTACCAGCGACCATGGGGATGCGTTTGGTGATCACGGGTTGATGCTCAAACATGCGATTCATTATCTGGGCGTTGTTAATGTACCACTGCTTATCAAAGCCCCAGGCATGCAGTCGGGCAGAAGTAATTCATTCGCTAGCTTATTGGATTTAGGGCAGACATTACTTGAGTTAGCAAACTGTCCTGAATATAAAGGAATGCAGGGACATAGCCTTTGTCCAATTCTTAAAGACCCGACCGCCTCTGTTCGAAATCAGGTGCTCGTTGAAGAGGGGATGCCGATAGACGTAACGGGACAGGGAAGTGCCTATTGTTTGCGCACGCTTATTACAGACGAGGCGCGGCTGACAATTTATGAAGGGTTTGAGCATGGCGAGCTGTTTGATTTGCAGGCTGACGCTGGTGAGATGAATAATCTATTTGGGAAGCTTGATGGGCAACAACTTCAGGCAAAAATGATGGAGAAGCTGGCATATACGTTGATGTCATACAGTCATCATGGAAAAGCGCCTGAGGTTTAGGCCGAATTTGGTTTGCTTTATGCCTGACTCATCTCGGTGATTGGGATTATCGGCGGTGAGCATGTGCCATGCCGCGACAAAGTTATGGTCTTTTATGGACGGGGAATCAGGACTGGCTGACAATTTCGGGATTGTCTAGCTCAATCATGATTTTACGCACAGGGTCCGGGATAGGTGCTTTCGCCAGAGTCTCATAGTCGTACCCCACCAAAACGGCCGTGCCGACGGCCGCCACTCGCTGGTGTGTCTGGCTCACAATAATTTGCTCCATGTGGGCCTTATATTTTTCAAGCTTTACGATTCTGGCTCCTACTGTAATTGTGTCTGGGTATGTGAGGGGAAAAACGAATTTACAGCTCGTAGACCCTAAAATCATTCCGGCCCCAAAACGTTCAGGCTCAAAACGCAAAATGTACTCTAGGCGCGCACTCTCCATGTAGCGGAAATAGACGGTATTGTTGACATGCCCCATGCTGTCCATGTGTCCCCATAAAACTGGTAGATCAAGGGTGTAGTTGAATGGAGCGAGAGGATCTTTCATGGGTGCGAAGTTATAAGTTAAAAGTATGAAGCCGGCAGTAGCTTAGCAGAAGCTTCATACTTTCTACTTATCACTTTTTACTAGCCAGCGTTCTTGATGATCTCTTGATACGCATCGGCCGCAGATGTCGGGTAGGCGGGCTGACTGAAGTCGGTTACGCTGTCCCAATTGGCTGCGATATTTTCGATTGTGATGCCGCCATCCAATGGGAACAGATGCCCTTTTGAGCGTTGCCATCTGATTTTAGACATAAAGCCGCCACCTACTTCATACGCTTGCCCCGATTCGTTAAAGCTTTCGTGACACAAATAAGCCACCATTGGGGCCGCATTTTCTGGCGCCGTTGCTTTGTACACATTTTCAGGGACGAGTCCCTCGGTCATGCGGGTTCCGCCGTAGGGCAAAATAGCGTTTGATTTGATGTCGTACTTCATCCCCTCAATGGCCAAGGTGCGGATAAGACCAATCAATCCCATTTTCATGGCGCCGTAGTTGGCTTGGCCAAAGTTGCCATATGCCCCTGATGATGAGGCGGCCATAACCATCCGGCCGTATCCGCCCGCACGCATGTGGGGCCACGCCGCGCTTGTGGTTTTGAACGATCCATAGAGGTGAACGCGATAAACAGAAGACCATTCTTCCTCGCTCATTTTTGCGAAAGATTTGTCGCGCAGAATCCCAGCGTTGTTGATCAAAATATCGATTTTGCCGAAGGTGTCCATCGCTTGCTCGACGATTTTTTCGCCGTTTTCAACGCTTTCATAGTTGGCAACCGCTTCGCCACCGGCCGCTTTGATCTCGTTTACAACCCGATCAGCCGCTGAATTATCGCCACCTTGCCCGTTAACCGATCCACCGAGGTCGTTGACGACTACGCTGGCACCGCGTGCGGCTAAAATTTTTGCATACTCAGCGCCCAAACCGCCACCTGCTCCGGTGACGATGGCTACTCGGCCGTCAAATCTTAGTTCTTCGCTCATTGTTTTCTCCTAAATTCAACCACAAAGGCGTGGGGGATTTTGTTTATTTAAAAGATTATCGGCATCAATTTAAAACGAGCAACCAATTCTTGCGTATACCTGATTGAGCAGGTGATCAATCGAAGAATTAGATCATTCGTGCTACAATCATCTGCCAGAAAACTTATTCAAACAGACGCAAACAACTATGTCACTGGATTTTCAACAACTCACAAACGATATTGAGCAGATGGCTCGCGCGGCCGGGAGCCGCTTTGAAACCCGTCAAACGCTTTTAGACGAAGCGGTTGAGTTTCTGCACAACAATGCAACTGCATGGGACGCGCTAGAAGATGCCTATCAGCGGATTGTTCAAGATGTGTTGCAGGCAACCAACCATCGGCCGTACCGTGGCTCTGCCCGGCCGTTAACTCCAAATGCATCACCAATCGATTCAGTGATTGGATCTGACACCTCAAACTGCCCAGAAAAAGCAACGGTAATTTCAGTTGATGGGTCGCAAATTGTTCCAGACAGACACGCGCCATACGTTTATTATTTGATCAATACGGGTGGCATTATTTATCAACATGGCACCGCTATTGCCCCAGAAGTTTTCTCAACCCCCAAACTTAAGTTTCCTAAATCACATGAGCTAGATGACACCCGTTTTTTCAATCCAACCGGTGTTTCAATTGAACGGGATCAGGCTGAAATGAACGAGTTAGCCCGCCAAACGTTCGAAAACCGTCATGGAGAAGGTCCGCTTTTGTCGATTATGGATCAGCGCTTGCTGTATGTCCCTATTGGAGAAATCGCCCCGCAATTTAAAGAGAAGGTGATTAAAGAGTGGCAGGCGGGCATGAAGAAAATTAAGGATGCTGGTGGATTGTTGGTTGGCTATATAGATCGGCCGCTTAAAAGTTCGGTTATGGCTATGCTTTATCAGATCCATCCGAGTTGGTCGGCCGAAGAGCCGGATAGCTTGGGCCATTGGGAGGGGCTAACCGATGCTGATTTATTTGGCCGATTGTTGCGACCTGGCGCGCGAAGCGTCGTTTTTGCAGATGTATCCCACGCAAATACTCGTTTCAAAAAAGCGGGACGTGAGAATGAAATCTGTTTCTTCTATCTCAATACCTCATCTTCGCCGAAGCCAGAGGATGCAAACATTGCACGCGTAGACTTGCCCCTATGGGTGGCTCAAGATGAAATGGCTGTGCAAACGATCCATGAGTTAATTGTTGATCAGTGTAAAATTCTGGGCCGGTATCCGTATGTGCTTACACGGGCCGATGAAATGGCCGTGGTAGGCAAGCAGGATCAGGCGGAATTAGAGTTCAGAATCGGCCGGATGATGGATCAGTTTGGCGTGGCAACCGAGTCAACGGCCAAACAACTCACCAAAGATATTGCGCGTGGTGGTCAACGGCCGCATCAACTCTAATCTAAATCGGTAAATTAAAAGCAGGACAAGTTAAACGATGGCACAATACACATCAGCAACATTCACAGGCACCTCGGGCAATGATTACCAAACAATCGTTTTTCCATTTAACACCAAATTCAAGGCCGGTATCGGTGGGGTTTACATGGTCACAAAACGGTCTGAGACTGACGATGGCAAAATTACTCACGAGCCATTTTTTCTGGGTAGCGCCCAAGATTTAGTGGAAAGCTTTAAATATCATTCAATGCAATACCAGTTTAAGAAGTATGAAGTGAACTCGATTTGTGTGATTCGTGAAACGGATGAGGGCAGACGGAAAGAGATATTTTCAGACTTAATCGAAAAATATCGGCCGCTATTAAATGAGTATTTTTAGTTGAGCTTGAATGCACTGGTTCCCTTACGAGGCAACTATTTAGCAGATCGCAAATCAACCCTCCCCTAACCCCTCCCGTGAGGAGGGGAACGGCCCAACGCAGTTGGGCTTAATGCCAACAAAGTTGGCACTTCCTCCCCCCACGGGGGAGGCTAGGTGGGGGAGTAGTGCACATCCTTAACAGGTCCGCTTATTCAATGATGGGGAGCTCTACATGGAACGTACTGCCGGGACAGCCAACATAGTCATACCCGTCACTTTCAACCCACAGGGTGCCATCGTGTGCTTCGATCACCCCTTTTGCAATGGGCAAGCCTAGTCCCGGCCCGCCGCCCATAAACTTTGTTTTGCTGGTTGAGTGCAGGTTTATATCCCCATCACCTGTAAATGGCTCGAAAACTTTTGGCAAAATTTGATGCGAGATACCAACCCCGGTATCTGCAATACGCACATCAATCATGGCATGTTTACCGGCCGACTTTGTGCGTCGCGCCAGCGGCACCAAATCGATGGTAACCGTCCCACCATCAGGCGTGTACTTGACTCCATTGCTCACCAATTTGAAAAAGGCCTGAACAAGCCGCTCGGGATCTCCCATCACCACATGGTTTTTCTCGAGAGGGATCACTTCAACTCTAACACTGCGCCCTTTAAACTCTCGATTGATTTTGTTGATTACTTTTGTGAGGACTGAGCCCAGAGCAATAGGCTGACGTGTGATTGTAAAGCTACCTGATGTGATAAGGCTCACATCGATCATGTCGTTAATAATTTCTCGCAGACGATCAATGCCGTTTTCGATGCCGCCCAGATACATGTTCAACTGTAAATCATCTGCTTCCAGATGATCGTGGAACATTTTTGCATACCCTTCGAGCAAGGTGAGCGGTGTTTTTAGCTCGTGAGCCGCCAGATGGATGAACCGTTTCCGATTTTTCTCGAGCATCGAAAGTTGCTCTTTCAGCATGATCATTTGATCAAGCATGTCGGCCTGCGAGCGGTTGTCTGCAACCCGGCTGATTTGCCCCATAGCCAGCGTCATTGTTTTGTCGATGGTAGAAAACTCAGACAGAACAATATCGGCCGCTAAATGGTCTTTGAGCGAGGCGATGATTTGCTGTTTTAGGGTTGTGATGATTGTAGTCCACTCATGAATCTGCCGATTGAGATCGTCTTTGTGGATCTGCATCCATTCTTGAATATGTTGGGTTTGCTCGGCATCCTCTTTGTCAAAACAAAGTTGCAACGTTTCGAGTAGGGTCGGAATCAGCTCTTTTGAAACATCAAACGGCAACTTACGCAAAGTGTCTTTGACAATCCGTGGGCGCTGTTCAGTTATCCAAGAGTGTACCGCTCGATTCATAGCTTTTGTCTTTTGTATTGTGGTGTGTGACCTCTTCCGCTTAGGTCTCGATCGATAGGCTGTTAGTATTATTCCTTACGATCTTCCTTGAGGTGTAACTTAGTTTACATTTGAAGTATAGCTATTACTGTAACGCTAAAGTTACGCAACCTGCAAATGGCTTAAGGTTTGGTCACGCATACGGCCGAAAGTTTCGGGTTGTCGGCCGATCCCTGTGCAAAGGCCATGTTTAAAACAGCGTCAAACGTTGTTGCCTCAAACGTTTCGATGATGGCGGTTGCCGGACCCCCTGCGGCCGAGTTGATATCATACTCCCGCAAAACGGGGAAGCCTTCGATGCTGACATTGAATATGCGCTGGTCAACCGCACTATCCGTATTCACCCCATAAAAAATCTCGGCAAAAAACAGCTCAACTTGGTAAACGCCCGGCTCTGGGACCGGAATGAAAACCCCCATCGGCCCCCAACGATCGGTTTGATAAAGTGCATCGTCTTCAGTGTTGGCGATTTCGGTGATTGTTTCTGATCGTTCCCCGTCCCTGATCCAGTCAGGATTTGCATCTTCGGCCGCAAAAATGCGCCCATCTTTCGCAGTGACTTCTGGTCCGCCGATGTTAACGCAGGCAATTGTCTCTCCCTCGATGTAGACAAACGGCCGCTCTTCGGCATCTGGTTGAGCAACTGGCTCACCGGCCGGGAGTTGAACCGGCTGATCCTGCGTATAATCGGCCGGTTCGAACACGTTGATCACCCCAGATAAATGGTTGGTGACCCAGACCGTGCCGGGGAAAACCCCTTCATCCCCAACGGCTGTGATGTCGAGTGGCACAGTGCCAAATCCGCTGGCAAAGCGATCCAGACACGGCTCCATCAGATCAGGCGGGCAGTTGGTAGTTGCTTTCCCATCTTTGGTCAGGCGTACTTGAAATATGTCGTTGGTATACGACGGCCCCAGAATCACACCCTGCATGTCTCCATTTAAGTTAGATGCGGTGTACTCGGCCAATCCGTTGGTCGAAGGGCCGAGGTTTGCAATGGCTGAATCATCGACGATGGGCCCCTGAAAATCACACTCGGCCCGGTTTGCGAGTTCGGCCGGTACAGGCGGCCAAGCTTCTGGCAAACGCGGGTCGCCCGGAGCGAGCCATTCTCCAACGTCTGACTCGTTATCATGAATGTAGATACCTGCTCCGGCCGGATTGCCCCGCGTCGGATTGGCGTGTCCGGCGTAATAGCCTTCGGTGATGAGGTGAAGCCCTGCGATATTTTCGGCCGGTTGGTCAGGTAGCTTATCGCTGATTTGGGTTCCGTTTTGACCATCATGTAGCTGAATGTCCGCAGGATATTCGGCCGGATTTGGGCCGGGCGTGGTTGAGCCAGGATCACCTTCCAGATAATTATTGGTACATCCATAGCTCTCTTCGTACTCTGGAAAACCGCCCCAATCAAAGTTTGATCCATTGTCTACCGTGATCAGATGTCCGGCTGAGGTGAGTAAGATATCAAACGGATTTCTGAAGCCACTGGCATAGATTTGAACCGGCCCATCCATGGTTAGCACCGCCTGATTCAATCCATCATTGCCACCCCACGGATCACCAAAATCGTGCGGGCCGTTGGGGGTTAAAACGGTGTTGAGTGTGGGCAAATTGTATTTGTATGCCTGCCCCCAAGGGTCTGTTTGGGTCGGCAGGTTCATGATCAAACCCAGATCGATTTTGAGCACGGCGGCCGACAGTGCGGTTTCGGCCGTGAAGCCCAGCGAGCGGGAAGG
>JAHDGV010000687.1 GCA_020631655.1 Chloroflexota bacterium
ACCTCTAATTTTTCAAGATCAAGAATATTTTCAACCAGCTGAGACAGCATCTTTTGAGATTCTAGAATACCTTCCAGGTAGTGGGGCTTTCGCACCACCAGTTCCGGCCGACGCAGAAGCAGATCCGCGTGTAGCGAGATATTGGTCAGTGGTGCACGCATATCATGGGTAAGGACGGTTAAAAAGGCATTCTTTTGGCTGTTCAAATACTCAAGTTGGTCCCGCTGATCCTCCAAAACTTTTGTCCGCTCGGCCACCCTATTTTCAAGAACTCGATTTTGTTCCTGCAAAAGCTCGGCCTCTTTTTGAGCCGCCTCCGTTTCAAATTTGTACTGCATATTCTGAATGCGGGACTCGGTCTGTTGCCGAGAGATTTCACTATTCTCTTTATACAGGCGTGCAAAGCAGTCGGCCGCCTTTTGGTGCTCTCCCAAATCGTAAAACGCCCCGGCCATCTCTTCTAAGATAGGAATGGCTAACGCCTGATTACCTAATTGTTGACAAACGTCTAAAGCCGCCTCAAGCGCCTCGATGGCAACGGCCGGTTTTCCCCATGCTAGGTGCAGTTTCGCTTTCCCTTCCAAAATGCGGATTTTAGTGTAGTCGTTTCCGAACGCATCATTTAATTTTTGAGCTTCCTCAAAGTAGGACAAGCTCCTTTCAAAATTGCCCAAAGCCGTCTCCAAAACACCATTCACATGAATCGGAATGCATCTGGGGAAGCCATATTGTTCAGCTTGACACGTTTCAATCGCTTCATCAATAAACTCTCGCGCTTCGTCGTATTCAGCCAGTTGGATCAAACTTTCTGCCAAATTTGCAAAACAAAAAGTCAGCAAAAACACATCTCCCGCTTGCCGGGCAAACGGCACACACAGCTTAAAATACTCGGCCGCTTTTTCATGATCTTGAGCATCGGCATAGACATTACCGAGTGTGTTATACGAGCTTTTTTGTAGTGCCTGATCCCCAATTTCTAGGCCGACCTGTAGCCGTTTGAGCAAATATTCAATCGCTAGAGATTGATCGCTAAACTGACGGTAGGTCACACCCATCAACCCATAAGCCCGGCCGAGCCACAGTGGAATTGACTCAGCCGCTTTTAGCTTCCCGATATTTTCCAGAAGCAATTCAAGCGATTCTTCATACTGCTCAGAATGAAATCGTATGCCGGCTAACAAGACGATCTTAATGAGCTTGACCGCCTCTTTTTGATTGGGGTGGTCTACTACTAGTTGATCTAATTCTGGTTGAATATCACGATAAAAATCTTTCGCCTTGGCATTGTTGCTGAAAGACAGGGTCCAAGCCTGCTCTAGCATTTCTAGGATGTGTGGAGGCGCGTTAAACATGGTTGCGTAATTTTGAGAAAGTAATGCTGGCACCGATAAACTTTGTCCTTGCGTTGGACTGGAAAACTCAAGGATAAAGTAAGTTACGCCCCTGTGTGCGGGTTGCGTAACATTTTCAAGTCAATATTCACGCTAATCATACTCCATTTTGCCGATTGAGACTTTACGACACCTTCCCGGCCTCTTTCAAAAGCCATGGTTCTAACGCTGTGATATTTTCATTTAAACGAGCACCGGCCACGATGGGCAACCACTGTTCATATTCGTCCCGTCCTGACCCTCGCAATTCAAAATATCGATCTAAATA
This sequence comes from Chloroflexota bacterium, assembly GCA_020631655.1. Classification (GTDB taxonomy): domain Bacteria; phylum Chloroflexota; class Anaerolineae; order Promineifilales; family Promineifilaceae; genus WTJY01. Next base: position 1,660 of record JAHDGV010000687.1, read on the forward strand.
TTGTTGGTGACAATCACGTACAAGCTGTTCATAGGCAGGATCAGGGGTCTCGTTGCCGGTGATGCCGCCTAAAAAGAGAATGGTTGAACGGGCCACATCTGCTATCGGATTGCCAAAGCTACAATCGTTCCAATCAACAACCATCTCACCTGCTCCATCGGACATAACCACAATGTTCCCGGGATGGAAGTCACCGTGGCACACAGACCGGCCGGTTGGTAGTTGTTCTAATTTGCTCAGCAATTTAGATTTCAGCTCATCTGGCAACGGTGCGGCTACGCTAATTTTGTGAGCCAGCTTCGAGTGTAGCTCCGGAATTTCTGGCTCATCAGCAAGACTGTGCAAGCGCATGTGTAATTCGGCCAATTGATTGGCAAAGTCACTGGCAAGCTCCGGCCGATGTCTGAGCAAGGCAAGCATATTCTCCCCATAAATCCGCTCAAAAATCAACCCGTTCCGGCCGTTTACGACAACCAAATCACCGACGTTAGGAATAGGGAAATCAAGTGATTGTAATGCCCGGGTCCGTTCCGCTTCCCCCTCTATCCATGGGCGTAAAAACCAATCATGATACAGCTTAACTACTGTTTTATCGTCTTGCCATGCATGTATGTCGGCCGTGCGTCCTTGAGCAACCAGCTCGCCTAGT
>JAHDGV010000688.1 GCA_020631655.1 Chloroflexota bacterium
ATGGCTTTCACATGGCGATCACTGATCTACGCGATGAAGTGATGGCGGAAATTCCAGGTTTGGTCGATCAGGGCATCACCAGCGTGAAGCTGTTCATGGCTTACAAAAATGTACTCCAAGTCGATGACACAACCCTATTTCGTGCGATGACAAAGGCGGCCGAAAACGGCATCCTGACGATGGTGCACGCTGAAAACGGGGATGTGATCGACGATTTAGTGAACAAGGCTTTAGCCAACGGGCAGACCGATCCGATTTACCATGCCAAAACCCGCCCGTCCGCTGTTGAAGGGGAAGCAACCGGCCGGGCCATTGCGCTGGCCGGGGTTGCCAATGCGCCGCTGTTTATCGTTCATATGACCTGTATCGAGGCGCTTGAGCAGCTCGCTTTGGGGCGTGCCAAAGGGTATCCGGTGATGGGTGAAACCTGTGTCCAGTACATGCACATCTTTGAAGATGATTTGGCGCGACCCGGTTTTGAAGGGGCGAAATTTGTCTGCTCACCCCCCGTTCGCCAACCGAAAGATGCGGCCGCGATTTGGCGCGCCTTACAGTCTGGTGCGTTGCAATCTGTTTCAACCGATCACTGCCCATTCTGGTATGAGGGGGGGATCGACGGCCGAACCAAAGGGAAAGAGCTCGGTATCGGTGATTTTTCAAAAATTCCAAATGGGATGCCCGGCATCGAAGATCGGATGGGGGTGATGTGGCACCACGGTGTCAACAGCGGCAAGCTGACCCCAAACCGCTTTGTAGAACTACTTTCAACCAATCCGGCCAAAATGTTTGGCCTGTATCCCCGCAAAGGGACCGTCTCGATCGGGGCGGATGCTGATCTGGTGATTTGGGACCCGAAGAAAGAACATACGATTTCGGCCGCCAATCACCATATGGCTACCGATTACAACGTGTACGAAGGGATGGCGTGTGTTGGCTGGGCTGACAAGGTCTTGCTTCGTGGCAACTTGGTCGTTGACGGCGATCAATGGTTGGGCGAAGCAGGCAGCGGCCAGTTTTTGCACCGTCAACCTCACGCCGAGGTTTTATAAACTTTGAGGAATTGATTGCCCCTACGGCTGGATGAACTAGCATCCGACATCTAATATCTAACATCTGCTTTCTCTAAATGAACCAATCTGCAACTCGTAAATTCATCCGCCAAGCGATCTCTATGACGGTCCTGATTTTAATGATCGGCGTCATATGGGAGTTGATTAAAGTTGTTGGCGGCGACCCATGGTGGGCCGATAGCAATCCGTTTGGTTGGGAGTTTAAACCACCATTCCGCTGGAAATTTGCATCTGACCTAAATCTGCCCCACCTGTGGGACATCTTTGGCTCTTTTGCGCAACCGGCACGGCGCAACGGCCCACCCTTGATTAATATTTTGATTTCGGCCGCTTTTTTCACCTTTCGCGAGGCGGTCGTTGGCTTTACATTTGGGGCGCTGCTTGGCTTTATTCTTGGCACCGTTTTCGCCCATGTGCCACTAATGGAACGCGGCTGTATGCCTTATGTCGTTGCTTCGCAAACAATCCCTATTTTGGCCCTTGCCCCGATGGTGATTATCTGGCTGAAGGCGGGTTGGATTTCTGTGGCGGTTATTTCAGCTTATCTCACCTTTTTCCCGGTCACGATCAATACGCTACGGGGATTAAAGTCGCCCGATCCACTGGCGATCGACCTAATGAACTCTTACGCCGCTTCGAAGTGGGACACGCTGTGGAAACTGCGCTTTCCGGCCGCGTTACCATACATTTTTACAGCGCTTAAAGTATCGGCCACCGCCAGCATTGTCGGGGCGATTATCGGTGAACTTCCTTCTGGGATTCGAGACGGATTAGGTGGTGCGATTCTAAACTTCAATCAATTTTATATTTCAGGGCCGGGCAAACTGTGGGCCACGATTCTGATCAGTGCGGTGGTCGGTATTTTCTTTTTCTTGGTCATCACGTTGGCCGAATGGCTCGTGCTGCGAGGTCGGTATCGGCCGGTCGAATAAGTTCGATAAAAAACAACTCCCATTCTTTATTCTGAATTGGCAATTGCCTCTTATCAGCAGAGTGGTGAAGAGAAAAAAAACGTGTCGCTATGAAAATAGATTAAATTGTCGTGACTATACAGGTCTGGTTGGTTCCCCTCCTATGAGGAGGGGCTAGGGGAGGTGGATTCCCCTCACCCCCAACCCCTCTCCCACTTGGAGAGGGGAGCAAACCCAGACACCTGTACAGTTACAAATTGTCAATGGACAACGGAGAATTAAGAATTAATAACGAAATATCCATGTCAACTCAATCAACCATT
>JAHDGV010000117.1:0-10213 GCA_020631655.1 Chloroflexota bacterium
CACATCACCGGCCCCACGAATTTCAAGGTCTCGCATGGCGATGGTGTAGCCAGCACCCAACTCAGTCGCTTCAGAAATTGTTTCTAAGCGAGCTTGGGCCTCTTTGGTCAGCTTGCTCCATTTGTCGTGGAAGAAGTAGGCGTACGCACGATGGGCGCCACGGCCGACCCGGCCGCGCAATTGATACAGTTGCGCCAGACCAAACATATTGGCCCGATTCACAATCATCGTATTGGCATTTGGAATGTCTAAACCACTTTCAATGATGGTGGTTGACAGCAGGATGTCGATCCGACCGGCCGCAAAGTCAGCCATTTTCGCCTCAAGCTCACGCTCACCCATTTGCCCATGCCCAATGCCAATCACCGCTTCTGGCACCAGCTTTTCTAGCCCCTTGGCAATTGTTTGGATCGTTTGTACCCGGTTGTGAACAAAGAAGACCTGACCACCCCGATCAATCTCACGCAGGATGGCTCGTCGCACCAGCTGATCATCCATATCACCCACATAAGTTTGCACCGGCAAACGCTCGGCCGGGGCTGTAGCGATCAAGCTGATGTCGCGCAGACCGGTCAGCGCCATGTGCATCGTCCGTGGGATCGGAGTCGCCGTCATCGTCAGCACGTCAACTTCTGTCCGTAGCTGTTTGAGCTTCTCTTTATGCCCCACACCAAAGCGCTGTTCCTCATCAATAATCAGCAAGCCCAAATCTTTAAAGCTTACATCATCAGAGATCAAGCGGTGGGTCCCGATAACAATATCGACCGTCCCATTTTTTAGCCCCTTGATCGCCTCATCCTGTTGCCCCTGAGTGCGGAAGCGGCTCAACATTTCAACCTTGAACGGGAACGGAGCCAAGCGCTCTTTAAACGTATTAAAGTGCTGCTGAGCCAAAACGGTTGTCGGAACCAAAATTGCAACCTGTTTCTCGTCCGAGATCGCTTTAACGGCCGCACGCAGGGCGACTTCAGTTTTCCCATACCCGACGTCACCGCAAACCAAACGGTCCATCGGCCGAGTAGCTTCCATATCGTCTTTGATGGCACTGATCGCCATGAGCTGATCTTCCGTCTCTTGATACGGAAACGCCGCTTCAATCTCAATCTGCCAATCAGAATCAGCAGCAAATGCATGGCCGTGAATCTCTTCTCGGGCCGCATACAGCTCCAGCAACTCATCCGCCAGCTTGTCGATGTCCCGCTGGGCCTTCTTTTTATGCGCTCCCCAACGTTTGTCACCCAGCCGATTTAGTTTTGGTGCAAACTCTTCAGAGCCGATCCACTTGCTCATCCGGTCAGCGTGATGGACCGGTACGTACAAAATATCGTTATTCGAATATTCTGTTTTTAAATATTCACGATCAGCCCCACCGATTGAGCGGACAACCATCCCCAGAAATTTACCAACCCCGTATTCGCTGTGGACGATGTAATCTCCCGCCACCAAGTCAGAGAACATCGACTCGGGCGCATAACTGCGTTTGCGGTTAAAACGGCGGGGTGCCGGCCGATTCCAGCCGAAAATCTCCGCATCTGTTAGTAGGTTTAGAACGATGGTGTCAGATTCGTGATCTTCGAGGGTAAACCCTTCGGAAATTGTTCCGTTCACAAATGCGATTTGCGCCATAGACGGATCCGGCTCGGCCGATTCAGTTTGGCCCACTGACGATCCCTCATCAAAAATTGATGGAGCGGGCGAGCTTAAATCACCCGACGGGGGCAACTCAAAATTTGAAATGGGGGATTGGTTGACGCTGTCAAAATCCTCATCGTCTTCCCGAATCACCTCTCGGCTGGTCGTCGTTGTGTCGCCAGAACGCCACATGCTTTCTAGCCGTTCAGACTGACGGCTAAGCACAACGGTCGGTTCTTGAGTGCGGAACGCGTGTTTTAGCTGGAACATGAGCGGCTTCATCTGCCCCCCGTAGCGAGGACCGGGATGAAACGCAGCCGCTAACTCGGTTTGCGGTATGTTGCTGTCACGCTCTTCGGCCGGTATGTGATCTCCCAGCACAACCACACGATTCTCAGTCAGAAGCGGGATCAATTCTTGCCACAAAAACAGCGGGTTGCGATAACCGCTTGGCAAACTGTCTTGCTCACCTTCCAACTGGTCCGCCTGCATATGCAACTCTTGGATGGTCTGCTGGAATGTGACCCAATCATCTACAAACAACAGGGTGTTATTGGGCAGATAGTGCAACAGGCTGTCCGGCCGCTGATACATCAGGGGCAAATAAAATTCTAGATGGGGGTTGGGTAATCCGGCCGCTAAATCTTCGATATCATCTTGCCACGCCGGTAAATCATCCGGTTTTTGCGGGGCATCAAATTGGAAAACCATCCCCAGTTCTTTGGCATCTTCTGGAATCGCTTCGCGCGCTGGTGGGATTACGGCTCGATCAGGGCTATTGCCTGTCGCTCGTTGAGTCTCGGGATCAAACCAACGCAGGGTGTCAATTTCATCTCCAAAAAATTCAACACGCAGGGGCCATTCGCTCCCACCGGCCGGGAAGATGTCAAGGATTCCACCGCGGCGGCTGTACTGACCCGGCCGTTCAACCACCGTTGCTTTTTCGTACCCGACAGCGATCCAATCAGCTTCGAGTTTGTTTAAGTCAACAATTTGCCCCAAACGCAAAACCTTGAGCGCCTTCACGAAGTTCCGTTTGGGCAACGTTTGCTGGAGCAATGAGCGAGCAGACGCTACCACAACTTGCTGTTTGTCATTTTTGGGCAAGATGGGCGTTTGACCCGCCATCATCTTTGTTAAAACGTTTAGGCGACCTTGACGACAGTTTTCTCCCCATGGGGCGCGATCAAACGGCAACGGGGACGGTTCTGGAAAACGGATCACATCGGCCGAATCCCCCAACCAGTAGCCAAGTTCTTGCGTCAAAATCGGCACGTTTTCGATCCGGCCGGTCAGCAGCACGATCGGTCCGTCGTGTTCAGCGGCAAGCCCTGCAATTGTCGGAACAAAGGCCGGTTTGGGTAACCCAAGCGGATAAAGCTCTCCACGCTCAGAAAGCTCCGTTTGCATGGCTTCCCATGCAGGCAATTTTTTGATGATTGAAATAATCTCAGAAAAGTTCATAGTGTGTTAGCTTGATCAGCATTTCAGCTTAATCAGCTCGTTCGCTTCGCTCACTAGTCAGCACTTCAACCTGTACGCTAAATGGCTGATTAGCTGAAAGCGACCGCAGGGAGCGTGCTGATCAAGCTGACTAGCTCAAAACGCTCCCATTGTGGCGAGTCATCGCTAAATTTACTCCGTCTCGCACAATCGTCTCGACGGCCGAAACGGAACGATCAAGAATCATCTCCAATGTCTCTTGTTCATTTTTGCCAAAATCTTGTAGTACGTAGGCTTTGACCGGCATTTTTCCGTTGGGTCGGCCGATGCCCAACCTGATGCGCGGAAAATCTGGCCCGATGTGTTTAATGATCGACTTCATCCCGTTATGGCCGCCCGCACTCCCTTTTTCACGAATGCGCACCGTCCCAAACTCAAGATCGAGTTCGTCATAAATCACGATTACCTGTGCCGGATCAACTTTGTAAAACTTAGCCAGTGGGCCAACTGAATCTCCACTCAGATTCATAAACGTTTGGGGCTTTGCCAACACAATTTTGTGTTCTCCCAGTCGGAAGTCACCCGTCATCGCTTTGTTTTTGTGTTTGACCGTGCGAGCACCATATTCATTGGCCAGCTTATCGACGGCCATAAAACCGATGTTGTGCCGGTTGCCCAAATACTCCCGGCCGGGATTACCGAGGCCAGCCACGATGTAGGTTAAACCGGTCACCGGCTCGTCATCATTATTATTTCGATCAAAAAATCGATCCAAAAAACTCATTAATGCGTTCAATTTGATAAAGCTAATAAGGGTGGATGTACGGTGTGGTCTCAGTCACAAAAATCGGCCGCACAATCAAGCAATCTATAATAATAGCATACGCAAGGCGGGATGTGCATTAGAAATCAACAAACAATTTCCGCAGGCAAAATCCTCTCTGAAAACCGAACGGGAGCCTACCCAAAAGTAAGGGGCCACCAACGCAAATAAAACATGCATAGTTGATAAGTTAGGTTGCAATGCAGAATGCCAATCGTCATAATCAATTCCGTGGCATAACCGCCCCAATTTTTAGCTCCGCAGGACATTATTTTAATGACTCAAAACAAGATTTTAATCGCGGTTTTTTCAACCCTACTACTCCTGATTACCGCTTGCTCCACAACCCCACCAGAAACAACTCAGACTCAAGCTCAACCCGAAGCTGAAATCAGCACATCGGATGATCGTTTCCCGGCAACGTCAACCCCCATCACAATCGATGAGCCTGAAGCAGTTTTGGGAGACGAAGAAGCAAATGAAATGATCAACGAAGTTGAGTCAGACGATGAAGTAGTTGTCGCTGATGGTGACACCGCAAACTCTCCCGGCAATGGATTAACTGCAGTTGGGGTTGAAGAAACCTATAAAGATTTGCCTGTGGGCTTTACGGCCGACGGAAATGCTTATATCGGCAACATTGATGCACCGGTTGTGATTGAAGAATATTCTGACTACCAATGCCCGTTTTGTGCCCGTTTCGCAGGAACAACGCTGGCTGAAATGAAAGCCAGCGGTGCAATTGCAAACGGTGATGCGGTTCTTGTTTTTTATGACTTCCCGCTAGATTTCCATCCACAGGCACCGGCCGCGGCCAATGCGGCTCGCTGTGCGGGTGAAGCTGGCCCGGCCGCCTATTGGGCCATGCACGATGCCTTGTTTGAAGATCTAGGTAGCTGGAGTATCAACAACCCGAATGAGGTTTTGGTCTCATTAGGAAACGGGCTTGGCATTGAACTAGCTGATGGGTACGCAGACTGCGTGGCTGAGATGCGTTATGAGGATGCGATTTACAACGATTTCAACATCGGCCGCTCAAAAGGAGTTGGAAGTACCCCGTCATTTTTCCTAAATGGTAACCCGCTTATCGGAGCACAACCGATTGCGGCGTTTGATCGTGCCATTGGTGCGCTTGTAGCCGGTGAAGAAATTCCAAGCGATGAGCCGCAGGTTCAGGCGGTTGAGGAGCTTGAGATTCCTCCATTTGAAATGCCAGAGCCGGTTATTTTGAGCGATGAAGCGGCTGGTGAATTGGGTGATCCTGATGCGCCGATTCTGATCGTCGAGTTTACCGACTATCAGTGCCCGTTCTGCTCGCGCCATTCGGCCGAGACGATGCCGGTCATCATGCAAGAGTTAATCGATACCGGCCGGGTTCGCTACCAACTTAAAGACTTCCCACTTGATCAGCTTCATCCTGACGCACGCCAAGGGGCTACGGCTGCACGCTGTGCTGGTGAGCAAGATGCTTACTGGGAAATGCACGATGCCCTGTTCGAAAATCAAGCCGCATGGGGGCAAGGTGGATTGACACCCAGTGCAATCGCAGAAACCTTTGTCGGATTCGCATCGACCCTCGGTTTAGACACTGGGGCATTCAGCACTTGTTTAGCCGACGGCCGATATGATGATTTGATTGAAGCCAACTTCCAAGAAGGGGCGGCCGAACAAGTTCAAGGAACTCCGGCCTTCTTCATCGGTGGCTATTTCATCTCTGGTGCACAGCCCTATGAAGTGTTCGACTTGGTTGTCACAAATATTGAAGACGGAACGCTCGAAGATATTTTCCGCGAATCGTATGAAGCGCAGGTCGAAGAATATCGCCGTCAGCTTGCGGCCCAGCAGCAACAACAGCAACAGCCTCAATTGCCCACAGAGCCGGTTGAAATCAACACAGATGGGGATCTGTTTTTGGGGGATGAGAATGCTCCGGTAACCATCATCGAATTTACTGATTATGGATGCCCATTCTGCGGCCGTCACTTTGAAAATACCTATCCGTTCCTGAAAGCCAACTACGTTGACACCGGCTTTGTTAAGTACGTTTTCAAAGACTACCCGCTCAGCTTCCACCCAGAAGCGGATGAGGCTTCTGAAGCCGCCCACTGCGCAAACGACCAAGACAGCTTTGTTGAAATGCATGAGGTACTGTTTGCCAATCAGGGACAATGGAGCGGAAATCCTGAATTCATGAGCCTGTTTGTAGATTACGCGGTTGAAATTGGGCTTGATGAAACTACGTTTGCTGATTGCTTAAATTCAGGTAAATATAGAGAACTGGTTCAGGAAAATATCCGTCAAGGGCAAGAACTAGGAGTGACCGGCACACCGACATTTTTCATTAATGGAAATGCGTTTGTAGGTGCCCAGCCGTTCCAATCTTTTGCCAGAGCGATTGACTCGATCTTGGCAGAACAGTAGTCAAAATTAAAGTTCCATTTGGCAATGTCATTCCTGCGAAGGCAGGAATCTAGCGCCAAATCTAGCACTGGATACCCACCTTCGTGGGTATGACGATCCCGCAAAAAGCAACAAAATTTCTGGGACCGTGTGCAAAAAGCCAAAGAGAAGAAGGAAAAATGGATTTAAATTTAAAAGATAAAGTGATTATGGTTGCGGCCGGAAGCCGCGGCCTGGGCTATGGCATTGCCAAAGCCTGCGCACAAGAAGGGGCGAACGTGTGCATCGCTAGCCGGAATCAAAATAAAGTAGATTCTGCGATGCTTGAGTTGGCTAAATTTGGCGGCGGCGTGCAGGGAGCCACAGTTGATGCCAAAGACCCAGACAGCATTTTAGAATGGACCGATGGGGTTATCTCACGGTTCGGCCGGATTGATGGCCTTGTGGTTAATGCAGGTGGCCCACCGGCCGGCCGGTTTGATGATTTTGGCGAAGACGATTGGTACGACGCTTTTGAGCTAACCCTGATGAGCGCTGTACGCATGATTCGCAGTGTTTTGCCAACGATGCGTGAGCAAAAATCCGGCTCGATTTTGACCATCACCTCATCCTCAATCAAGGAACCAATTGACACGATTTTGCTAAGCAACGTAATGCGTTCAGGCGTGGTGAGTCTGGTCAAGTCTCTCTCTCGCGATTTAGCTCCCCAAGGGATTCGGATCAACAATATTGTGCCCGGCACCATTCATACCGACCGGATCGATCAATTGGCTGAAAAGCGGGCCGAAATGATGGGCTTGGAAGTTAGCGAAATGATGAGTGAAATGGAGAAACCAATCCCGATGGGCCGCTTTGGTGATCCAGATGAATTCGGCCGGACCGGTGCATTTTTGCTATCAGGTGCAGCATCGTACACCACAGGTGTGTCTTACTGGGTAGATGGCGGACTCTCGAAGACTCTGTTTTAAAATTAAAAACCCTCACCCTAGCCCTCTCCCAAATTTGGGAGAGGGGATCAAACTCACCACCATTGAGCCTACCCGTCTCGTGCAATCTCCCCGATCATTTTCGCCAACAGCGCTTCCACCTCCCCTGTTTCCCAATATTGCCAGTGTGAAAACGGATTCCAGCTTTGCAAAAAGTAGCCTCGTAACCCTCCATGGGCGTTGATTTGCCGATCTTCCACAATGTCAGCATAACTCAGGCCGCGCCGCTCAGGATCGTGATAATCTCCAAGCGGATTTAGCGGCCAGCCCAGCAAATCATCGTGATCATAGATGTTGAGCCACTTAAAATTGTATCCCCAACGGTCGTTGTAAATCGCTTGAATGTGTTCCATGCCTGAGACAAAAATCGGGATATTACAGCCGGTTGAAACAAACAAACGCATCGCTTGGAGTGAAACTTGCTCATAATCGGCCGGGAGTTTGGCTTTTGAATCAGCATCCCGATCGTGCATTTTTAAAGACTTTGACTGCATGTCCCAAATGTAGTTAGACATTAGGTGAGCACCCAGGGAGTCACCCATCAAAACCACGGCCGTATTTTCCTGCTCGTCCTCAGGGATTCTGCTCCAGCCATCTCGAATTTCATCTTCGATGCGTGCCATGGTTAGGTTGTAAACCGAGTTGGGCAAATGGGCCATGTGGCCAAGTACGGCCGCATCACTAAAGTTGAAAAGTAAAAAACGGCGTGCGGGCACCCAAATACGTCTAAAAAGCCCGCGGAGACTAAAGTCTTGCTGGCCAAAATTTTCAGAGGTTTCAAGCATCTGGTGCCAAACAGCTTCTTGTCGCGCCTGCAGGATGTCTGAGTAACGGACCGCCTTCATTTCTATTTTGTTTTTTAAACCTGGATTTTTTTTAACAATCGCACGAACAAAGTGAGAGCCCCTTTGATTTACTTCTTGCTTTGTATAGTCCCCAATGCCATGCACCAAAATTAGTAAAATTCTCAAGCCAGCCTCTATGTGATTTGTTTGGACAATTTCGACTGTATTATCGTCTCAAATATGTCTGATTCCAAACCGGTATGGGGAAATTTAATTGAGAAGCATCTGATTAAGCTGTACAACTTGCGCATGATGCGTACAATACGACCCGAAATATCACTTTAAGGACAAGCGAAGACCATGACAGAAAACGGTAGCGAAACTGTAGTTGAAGAAATGATCCCGGCCGAAACAAAGACAGTTGCCCACGGCGGGCAGCTTGTTGGACAAGTTTTAGCCCGACACGGAGTAAAGTTCTTATTTACGCTGTGCGGTGGTCACATCTCACCCATCCTCACCGGTTCAGAGGAAGAAGGGATTCGGGTTATTGACGTGCGGCACGAAGTCAATGCGGTATTTGCGGCCGATGCGATGGCCCGACTGAGCGGCATCCCGGGGGTAGCGGCGGTCACGGCCGGGCCGGGGCTAACCAACACCATCACGGCTCTCAAAAATGCATCGATGGCTCAGTCGCCTGTTGTTCTGCTGGGCGGAGCCACACCAACGTTGCTCATGGGGCGAGGATCGCTCCAAGATATCGACCAAAAAACGCTTATCCAACCCCATGTTAAATGGATGAAACAGGTTCGCAAAGTGCGCGAAATTGTACCTGCCCTGGAAGAGGCGTTCTTCCAAGCGCAAAGCGGCGTTCCAGGTCCCGTCTTTGTCGAATTACCCATCGACATGCTCTACCCAGAAGATCTGATCCGTCAACAGTCTGAAGAACAAATGCCCAGAGGCAGTTCAATCACGGCTCGGGCGATTCGCTGGTATATCAATCGTCACTTGAACAATGTGTTTGCAGACAAGAATAAACATCAGGCCAAACCACCTCGCTTGCCCCAGTTTCCGGCCGCCAATTTGTCACAAATCACTAAAATTCGGGATGCGCTACTGCAGGCCGAAAAGCCGGTCTTTATCATCGGCACGGGCGCTATGCTACAGCCCCGCAAAGCGGATGTGTTAGCCAAAGCGATCAAGCAGTTGGGAGTTCCCACGTTTCTTTCAGGGATGGCTCGTGGGCTGTTGGGACGTGATGATCTGCACATTCGACATAAACGGGGCAACGCCTTAAAAGAAGCGGATTTGGTGTTGCTAGCCGGAGTTCCGTGCGACTTTAGGCTGGGGTATGGCAACTCGATTTCGAGCAGTGCCATGCACATCGGTATCAGCCGAAGCAAAGAAGAGATCACGATCAACAAAAAACCAACGATAAGCGTTTTAGCTGACCCGTGTGATGCGTTGATTGATCTGGCCAACTTCTGGAATGAGGCTGATGGCCGCTGGGCCGATTGGCATGCCACACTTAAAGAGCGGAACGATGCCCGTGACGCAGACATTATCAGCAAAGCCCAAGTTGATACCGATCACTGCAATCCGGTAAATGTGTGCATAGAGCTAGAAAAAGTCGTGAGCGATAACAGTATTTTAGTGGGTGATGGGGGTGACTTTGTTGGCACAGCCAGCTACATCGTCCGGCCGCGCAAGCCGCTCAACTGGCTGGACCCAGGTGCATTTGGCACATTGGGGGCCGGAGCTGGGTTTGCCCTAGCGGCCAAGCTCCACAATCCAGAGGCCGAGGTGTGGTTGCTTTATGGTGACGGCTCGGCCGGGTACAGCATCGCTGAGTTTGACACTTTTGCCCGCCACGGCGTGGCAGTCATGGCCGTTGTTGGCACCGACGGCGGTTGGACCCAAATCGCCCGTGAGCAGATAGATATTCTCGGCACAAAGCTCGGCACCGAATTAGCGATGACGGCCTATCATGACGTAGCAAAAGGGTACGGTGCTGAAGGCTTGCTGGTTCAAAATGATGATGATTTGCAAGAGGCGTTTGAAACGGCTCAGGGCCGATCAAAATCAGGCGTTCCGGTTTTGGTTAATGCGTGGATTGGGTCGACTGACTTCCGTAAAGGGTCGATTTC
>JAHDGV010000117.1:10313-14535 GCA_020631655.1 Chloroflexota bacterium
GCGATTAACTCGCCCGATGGCCCAATCTTCTCATCGAATTGCAGGCAAATAGATCATTTTCAATTCCTCGGCCACAGCCAAATGGAGCGGGTAGCTGGCCGGAAAATCAGAGTCTTCGGGGACCACACTCACCGTCACAACTCCTTCATACGTTCCAACAGCGTAAGCGCTTGAATCCACAACAAGGTTAACAACTATTTGCTCACCACCTTGAACCACGGCCGTCGCATTGCCGCTAGTGGTGGGAATCAGGCTCATTCCAGCATCGGCCGAAACAGTATAAGTAAACGGAGCGTCCCCAAAATTCTCAATCATCAAGGTGCGGGTCATGATAATTGGAGAACCAACCGTAGCAAGACCAACAGATTGTCCACTTGGTGAAACGCCCGGCACCGGTGCTGGGATCACCTCTTCATAGGCCTTGGGTAAATTACGCAGCATCTCTTCGGACGGCCGCCCTTCCACGCTGTAAAACGTCATCTGCTCACAGCGAGAATACCACCCGGCCGTGTTGAAGTTGAGGTTGAACAGGATGAGTCCACCCATCCATTCCCAGTTGCGGGCCGCATAATCAAACGCACCGGCGATGTTCTCGCTTTGCTCTTGCAAGCTCACCATCTGCCAACCACGCCCTTGATCGATGAGAGTTTGCTCGCAGTCTGGCTTACCCACCTCGTTCGGATTCACAATCCAGCCAAACTCTGTCGTCCAAATCTGACTGTCTCCATACCCCTTTTCGACCATAATGTCATAAATTTTTTCAACTCCGCGAAAGCAGAATCCGTTTTCACAATCTGGAGACGTATCGTATGGTTTGTCGAAGCCGTAGTTGTGGTACCCAACCGCGTCAAAGCAGGTTTGGTTTTTGACTTTAATCGCATCGAGCATTTCGCGCATGTATTCATGATCATCTTGAAATAGCCCATTGTGTCCCGCGTGACCTTCCCAATTGCCGGTCACCCGGCCGGTGGGGGCTAGTCCGGCCGAAATCACAATAGAGTCTGAATCAACCGCTTTAATCTCTTCGTAGGCCGCGCACAGCAGTTCAACGTATTGATCCGCATCTGGTGAGGTTTGCCAGCCATAGCTCGCATCTAGATTTACCTCATTCCCAATCTCATACGCATCGATATATTCGCCACTATTTTGGGCCGCATTCCTGATTTGGCTCCGAAAATCGTTGATGTCGTTCATGTGGCTGGCATCAGCATTCAGCCGAATCATCACCTTAACGGGCAAGCGACTGCTAGGCGTATTAAAAACTTTTACCCACGTAAAGCCCAAATCTTGGACAAGCTCTATGTCCCAACCGGCCACGTTAAAGCCGTATCCCATTTCAGGATTTGCAAACTCGCTTTGCGCCTCGGTTTCCGATGCCCCCCATCCTGCTAAAAATAAGCCTACAAACAAAAACCCGCTTATTGCAAAAACAAATCCTAACTTCCTTGCCATAATATTCTCCATATTGATTTAAGCGGTAGCTTTTAAACCGAACCACTTTGCACATCTGCAATCTCACTCAATTTTCGTTATAAAATTTCGATCTGACCACAAACAGTTTTACAATCAATCAAAAAGGATAAAGATAGACGACAGAGATAGGGACCCATGCTCATGCGATGTTCATTTAAATCCCATAATGCATGCTAGCCAATCTCAGAATATGCGTCAGGATAATTATGAAAATTGCGGTACTTTCAGACATTCACGGCAACAAAAGAGGGATGCAGACGGTTGCAGATCACATTGAGAATTGGGGAGCAGATCGAGTCATTGTTAATGGGGATGTGGTAAATCGCGGCCCATTAAATCTTGAGTGCTGGGACTTCATCTGGCAAAAACACATCGACAAAAATTGGATGCTTGTTCGGGGGAATCATGAAGACTACATGCTTAATTTTTATGCCCCAAAGCCGCTTGAGCGAGAAAAAGAGGCGGATACACATACATTTGCGGTCTGGACGTGGGAGCAGGTTAAACACAGAGCCAACGAAATGGCATCGATGCCGGATCGTGCTGTGGTGATGGCACCCGACGGGAGTCAGTTATTTGTGACCCATGCCAGCATCGAAAGCAATCGCTGGGGCATTTTCCCCAAAACAGAAGAAGAAGAACTTCGTCGTATTACCCGGCCGGGACCGGCCGTGTTCGGCACCGCCCACACCCATCGGCCGCTGGTCCGGCAAATCGACAATACAACGGTTGTCAACGTTGGTTCGGCCGGATTGCCGTTTGATGGCGACCCTAGGGTCAGCTATGCACAGGTCACCTGGACAGAAAAAGATGGCTGGTCGGCCGAAGTTATCCGTTTGGAATACGATCGTGAAGCGGCCCAAATGGATTTAGTTACGTCTGGATTTTTAGATGAGGGTGGCCCCTTTGCTCAGCTTGTGTTGGTTGAGTACCGGTTAGCAATTGGAATGATTCAGCGCTGGCACAGGTTGTTTGGGGAAGAGTATTACGACACAGATATCAGTATGGCGGATTCAGTAGCAAAGCTGTTGGCAGACCCAGAATTTGCAGATCACACGTGGCGGCCGGGCACAAAAAAGTAATAAGTATGATGTACAAAGTTTGAAGTGGCTGCGCACCATTCTTTTTACTTAACACTTATCACTTAAAACAAAAAAGCACCCAATTGGGTGCTTTTTTGTTGGCTCAGTTTGAGCCAGTTGCGGGGACAGGATTCGAACCTGCGACCTCCGGGTTATGAGCCCGACGAGCTGCCACTGCTCTACCCCGCGTCAAGGGATCAGAAGTATACACAACCAGATTTTAGAATCAACCCCTGTTAAGACTTTGGTTACATAAAATTCACAAAGGGGTAAAGAAAAGAGATTAACAACCCTGATGCAAAGGTAGAAACCTGAAAATAAGCCAAAACATGCTTAAGTAGAGCATGTGATATTGAACCGGCCTCAGGAGTTGTTGTGACCAAAACAAATTTCAGAATTTCTTTAGCGATTATTTTTGCTCTCTTGACTTTCTTTGCGTTTAAAAATGCAATCAATCAACCCGAGGTGGAGGCTGGCAAACTCATCAACCCTGGCCAAACGGTTCCTGAACCACGCCCCGTGCTTACAAGCACAACCTACTTGCCACTTCTGAATTTAGATTGGGATGTTCATCTTGCTCCTGAGGGATTGGTAAGTTCAAGCGAATTTACTGTTCCAGACGGCCGGGCTCTTTCTTGCGAGTATCCGTGGAACATTCGACTAACCACTCACAGCTTCTCACACCGCATCCACACCCAAAACATGAACTTCAGCGCGTGTAATACAGACACCGATTCACCTACGATGTTCACAGCAATGACTTTGGCCCATCAAGATCCAGAAGATGCAACAAACTATTTTGACAATCAATCGGGCATGATTGTGCAGGCGTCACTCAACAGCGTGACAAATCAATTTGATGTTATCAAACAGCAGGAGTTCCCTGAGTGCAAAGAGATGATTGGCGTGCAGGCAAGTAACAGCTGTGGCACGGTCGCCGCACTTTGCAGAACGGCCGCTGGCAGAACCGATTTCGACAAAGACATTGTAGCCACCCATCACAACCCGGACAGCTGGCTAAATGATGTGCGTGACGGCCGCGATGAAATGTGGCTCTATGAATGGAGCAATGGAGATATCCAAAGCACCCCATCAAAATATATTGTGCATAAAGCGATTGGTAGTTGGGAATTGGGCCAATTTAATCTGGTGTATGGAGAAAACGACAACACCTACGGGGTCGCTCTAAAATCTACACGAAATGGGCATGAAGCTGACAGTTTTACAGTCATCGACCGCAATGACTATTCGATTGTTCGTGGACGAGGTTGGGACTGGTCATGCGGAAGCGGCCACACGATGCACAACCGGCCGAGCTACAACCCGTTTACGCAAGAATATGGGATGCTGTGCGGAACGGACTGGAACAACCTCGATGCTGGCCGATATGGCTCTATCAGCTTCACAACTGAAACAGATGAGAACCAGAATTTTCTCCTGTTGCAGATGTATCGTTTGCGTATTAAAGGGGGGCCGGGGCCAGTTATGCCTCTCGAAAATGGTGGCTGGATGGGGCTGATCGTGGCGGCCGATGGAAATTTGACCTACATCAATGATGGAGAAAACGACATCACCCCATCCACCCCGATCACAAAAATTGGACTTGTGAAATTTGATCAAGAAGGTCAGTTAATCGGTGACATTAACTGGATAGTTTCGGCCGAGCC
>JAHDGV010000118.1 GCA_020631655.1 Chloroflexota bacterium
CCATAATCGTGTCCCACGTGTTTAGCAGATTGGTTGGATCGCTGTGCCCCGTCTCCACCAGATGCGGGAGCGGTAGCGTCATCACATTTTTGTCTGACTCCAGATCAACCCACAGCACATGGGCGTTTTCAAAATCTGTTTGGAACGTTGCTAAGTCGGTTTTTAGTCCGGTCTGGGTTGAAAAAAAAGGGGATTTCACCACCCCTGACAAACCGATGTCGATAAAACCAAGGTTTTTCCCTTCTGGCACGCGGATGTAAATGGCGCCACCAAATGGATTGGCCACCGTGGTTGTGGTTGAATCAAGTGGAATCTGCTTGGTGATGCGTACAAAGCGATTCACCGCTTCTAGCCCCGAAAAGTCAGAGTCGTGCGCACCTACCATCACCTTTAAACCAGCATCGGTCAGTGAATTGGGAATGGTGACGGTGACGAGTTCACCGGGCGGGGCGTAATAGCCGGTCGGCCGTTTGGCATCTGCAAAGTCAGAGATCACAGGTGCGCCCGGCATGGTGTTGTAGGTACCGTTCACCGTGGCGGTCCCGTTGGTCAAGATCGGTGCCTCGGCGCTTACCGGGCCAGGGAAAATCTCGGCGAATTCGTACGCAATTCCGGCCATGTTTTCCATATTGCCATCTACAAACTGCTCATCAAAGATCGTTTGCTGCAGAAAAATCAGTGCCTGATCCTCAGCGTCTAATTCACTGATGATTGTCTCTTCGCGGCTGTTAAACACAGGCGGCCGATTGGCTTCATATGCGTTGATAAACTGCATGATTTCCGTTTCAGCATTGGCATAATTGCCACGATAATTCAGATAAACGGAGGTGAGCAAGCTGTTCATCGTTTCTTCGTCACGCGGAAAGTTGCCGTTCACATGTTCAGTCATGCCGTTTAGGGCAGATTGCAACGTGGTCAGATTGCCAGCCCCAAGCGGAGAAGCGATTTGCAAGTTGTCGAGAATCATGTCGGCCGTAAACAACTCCGTTGAAACCGCCATCTCATCTTGCTGATCGATGATCCAACCAAAGTGCCACGGATTAGACGCAACGGCCGTTTTGATCAATTCAACATCGTAAGGGGCTTCAAACGGACTGCCTTTCAACTCTCCGTTGATGATGGTGGTCCACGTCTCGGCTTCAAAATCGACGATCAGTCGCATGTTCATCATCTCGTCTAGCCGAAAGAAGCCGAGGGACGTACTGAAAAGCCCTTCATGATTGGCTACGTCTTCGGCCGAACGGCCGTCTGAATAAACGAACCGAATCCCATATTCAAGCGGCTCGTCCGGTTCCCCCGGTTCACCGCGTGAGGCGATGAGGCTAACACCCGGACTCTCAATATCGTTGAATTGATAGGTGCTGAAAAGATAGACGGTCCCATCAACCGTGGTTGCTTCAGGAACCTGAAAGTCAAAGCTAATCTCAAATCCGCTGCTGGTGTCGATGGCTGAGTTAACAGAATTCGGCAAGCTGAGCCCTTGGTTTGGCTCCATCGATAAGGCGGTGCTAGAGCCGAATGGGACAAATTGTGCCGTGCTGGGTTCCCCATCCTGTAAAAATGTTGCGTCAAAAGCGTTTGTGGAATCGCTTAGGTTGTTTTCGAAACGATAGTCGACGAGTTGTGCCTGAACCCCATTCTTTGCGAATAACGAATGGGTTGTAGCCCCGCTCAAAATTAGGATAAATATCAATGCCAGAATAATTTTTTTCATTTGTTTAAATCTCGGTGCTTGGTGTAATGAATGAACTTACTTTGATTGTTTTGAATTGAAGCAGCTGCTGAATCGCCATTTCGGGTAAATGCTATTCGGAAAACTGATGAGATACCCGCTGACGCAGCGATGGTTTCAAGCAAAGCGCTTGCATGCTGCATAATAGGCAATTGTGTTCGTTCAAAAGCCACTTAACGACTATGTGGCTGAAAATTGGCGATAAGTGGTTGGATGGCTTGATTTAACCGGCGTCAGTAGGTATCCGTTTTTCGGCGTATGGGCATCCCTCATATTAACCTTTTTATCCATGCCCAAAAGGTTCCTTTCAGTCAGGATGAGATCCTATTTTAATGATTTATCTGGACATCAGTTGTCGAAATGGGCCGTTCAGTTCTACGCTGCATGTTGCTTTCAGACAAAACTACTTTTAAGCCATTTCTTGCCGAAATTTACCCGGAGATACCCCAACTTCCCGTTTAAAGAAACGGCCGAAATACGAAGAGTCTTCAAAACCAAGCCGATACCCGATCTCGGTTGCAGTCAAATCTGTATGGCGGAATAACCGCTTGGCCTCAAGCACCACCTCTTGCCGAATAATCTGCCCCGGCGTGTATCCGGTTGTTGATTTAACCGTTTTGTTTAAATGATTGACCGATACACCCAGTTGGCTTGCATAGGCTTGCACCGACTGAACCGTGGCAGATTGCTGCGTAACAAACTGCTTAAATTGACGGGTCAATTTTTGAGAAATTTTGTCTTGGCTATTTTCAGACTCAACTTGTTTTGTTAAACAGATCCGCTGGATCTGAACGAGCAAAATGTGCAGGTAAGCTCGCAACACAGAGGATGTCCGAAAGTCATTGCCTTTAAACTCTTCGGCAACAGCCTGATACAAGGGAGCCAATTGCATTTGCTCAGCTTCATCGACCTTTAGTGTAGGGCTGCCTTCAACCGTATGAAAAAACGATAGCTCATTCAAAACCATAATGTCTGCTGGGGCCAGCAACAAAAAGTCTTCTGTAAAAACTAAAATCTCCCCTTCAATCGGCACAATCGTTTCCCAATAGTGGACCTGTCCGGGGGAAATAAAGTAGAAGGTGTTGGGCTCAATCGGGTACGCATTAAAGTCGACAAAATGGGTCCCTTCACCACTTGTTACATATAAAACTTCGTAAAAGTTATGGCGATGGGGATATGTGGCCTGAGCCAACCGGGGCGCCTCACTAAAGTTCAAATATTCAAAAGGGATTTCTTCATAGGTTGTTTCAAGTCCCAATCGAAAGGTATGGAGCGGAATATCTTGGTTCGCAACTTGGATTTTTGGATTTGAATTCATGGTGTTTTTTACAAAGCCTCCTATTGATCTAGCTTTTGTACCAACCTTTATAACACCATAATCCCCGCATTTGACACTTTATACCAAAAAGTACCAGAACGATGTTTAAAAGTCCCTTCTTGTATTTGAGACTGGAATTTAGGATGTAGCGGTCCAAGTCTTGGGCAATGCTATTTGATATTCGAGTGACGAATCAAATAAGTAAATTAATTTGAAAAGAAGAGGATTTAAACCATGAAACGATTTAAGTTTCCCATACTGTTGATAGGCATGTTCGCTATGGCGTTGCTTATCGCATGTTCTACCGCAGACCCGGTTGCTGTTGATGCACCAGCTGAACCGACTGAGCAAGTTGCGGCCGAAGTTGTTGAAGAAGCCCCAGCTGAAGTTGAATCAGAACCGGCCGAAGAGCCAATGGCTGAAGAGCGCACCGTTGAAACGATGATGCGTGAAAGCGGCCTAATGGTCACCGTTCAAAATTTAGGTGATGTGACTGTGCACAGCGTCACTGCTCCCGAGCAAGTATTTGCCAACAGCACCCACATCATCGAAACAGCAAACAACCTTGTTTTAATCGACACCCAGTTCTTGCTCCCCAACGCAATGGACTTCCGTGCTTACGCCGAGAGCTTGGGTAAACCGATTGAGCGTGTGCTTTTAACACACCATCATCCAGACCATTTCTTGGGTGGCGAAGCGTTTGCGGATCTAGACATGTATGCCTTGGCACAAACGTCTGACCTGATCGCAGAAGTGGGTCAAGCTGAAGTCGATGAAAAACAGGCTGACTTTGGCCCTGCAATCGCCAGCACCTTTGTGGTTCCAACCGTTATCGAGCCTGGAACCGTTGAAATTGACGGGGTCACCTTCGAATTTATTCTTGTTGAGAATGCCGAAGCTGAATTCCAACTCGTCGTTGGCTTGCCAGATTATGACGTAGTTGCTGTCGGTGACATCGTTTATAGCGGCGTCCACCTGATCATGGCGGGTGCCCCACCAACTTGGATTGAGGCACTTAATGCTCTAAAAGCTGACAGCACCGATCAAACAATCGTTTTGGCCGGACACGGTGTACCGGGCGGTGCAGATTTGTACGATGCCAACATCGCTTGGCTGGCTAAAGCGGGTGAACTAATTGGAGCGGTCAGCACAGGCGACGAATGGAAAGCAGGCCTAATCGAAGCGTTCCCAGAGCTAGGCATGAGTGCCGCGATGGACTTTGTAGCCCCTTTCTTGTTCCCAGAAGAATCAAGCATGCCGGCCGAACGCACCGTTGAAACGATGATGCGTGAAAGCGGCCTAATGGTCACCGTTCAAAATTTGGGTGATGTGACCGTGCACACTGTTACTGCTCCTGAGCAAGTCTTTGCTAACAGCACCCACATCATCGAAACAACAAACAACCTTGTTTTGATCGACACTCAGTTCTTGCTCCCCAACGCAATGGACTTCCGTGCATATGCGGAAAGTTTGGGTAAACCGATTGAGCGTGTGCTGTTAACACACCATCATCCAGACCATTTCTTGGGCGGCGAAGCGTTTGCTGATCTAGACATGTATGCCTTGGCACAAACGTCTGATTTGATCGCAGAAGTAGGCCAAGCTGAAGTCGATGAAAAACAGGCTGACTTTGGCGCTGCAATTGCCAGCACCTTTGTTGTTCCAACCGTTATCGAGCCTGGAACTGTTGAAATTGACGGAGTCACCTTCGAATTTATTCTCGTTGAGAATGCTGAAGCTGAGTTCCAGCTCGTCGTTGGCTTGCCAGATTATGACGTAGTTGCCGTCGGTGACATCGTGTACAGCGGCGTCCATCTGATCATGGCAGGTGCTCCTCCAACTTGGATCGAGGCACTTAACGCACTAAAAGCTGACAGCACCGACCAAACAATCGTTTTGGCCGGACACGGTGTACCAGGTGGTGCAGAACTGTACGATGCCAACATCGCTTGGCTGGCTAAAGCGGGTGAGCTAATTGGAACGGTCAGCACCGGCGAAGAGTGGAAAGCGGGTCTTATCGAAGCCTTCCCAGAACTTGGCATGAGTGCCGCAATGGACTTTGTAGCGCCATTCCTGTTCCCAGCTGCACCAAACGCAGGGCTCATCGAAGTCATTACCGTTGATTTAGCTGAAGGTGCAACAACACCTAGCTTCCTACAGGCTGACCAAGCGATTCAAGCAAATTACGCATCGTTACAACCCGGCTATCTTGCTCGCGAAACGGCAATAAATGCCGATGGCGTCGTGCGTCTTGTTATCCATTGGGAAAGCAGAGCGGACAGCGAGGCCTCGATTGCAGGGTTTGGCGAAGCACCGGGCTTAGAAGCATTCATGGGTAACTTTAACGCAGAGACGATGGTCATTAAACAATATGATCTTCTCACCAGCACATCGGGTGAAGTCACTTTTCCTGGTGCAGGTGTAACTGAAGCGATCACCGTCAGACTGCTAGATGGAGCTGATCCAGATGGTTTTGTAGCTGCCAATAAAGCGCTTGAAGAGAACTACATTTCACTACAACCTGGGTTTATCGCTCGTGAAGTGGCTGTAACAGAAGATGGTGATTGGTTGATCGTTATTCACTGGGAAACGGCCGAGGATAGCGCAGCATCTATCGCTAATTTTGAATCAGCACCCGGCGTTGGCGAGTTTATGGGTTTTATGGACACAGAAACATTGGCGATCAATGTCTTTGAGATTCAAGAACACAGCGACCAAGATTACTAGAAACACAACTTAGGTTGAGTTAGAACAATTTCAATTCTGACTGAGTTGTATACAAGTTATACAGCTCAGTTAGATCAAATAGAGGAAAAAATGAATTTACCTGAAACACAGAAAAAAATAGAGGCCGTTTCTGGCCTGTACGACATGTTTATGAAAGGGGATCCCAGCAAAATGGCTGCATCAGTTTCCCCCAACTACGAACAATTTCCACCTCAAAAGCCGGGGCTTGAAGCAGGGCTAGACAATTTTATGCAGGCTTTCATGGAGGGATTTGGATCTTCATTTTCTGAAATTGAAGGGGAAACCACCCATGTCTTAGTTGATGGAGACCACGTCTTTGTCCGCTGTAATTACAGCATGGTTCACTCGGGTGAGGCGTTTGATATTCCGGCAACTGGCAAGCGTGTTACGTTTAATGCGTTTGATCTGCACCGGATCGAAGACGGCTTGATTGTGCAAACATGGCATCTTGAAGATTTCATGAGTATTTACAATCAGATTAAAGAAGCGATTGAGTAGATCTGTTTTTTAAGAGGGGGCTTTTTTAAAACCATGTGAGCTTTTGTGCTGAATGAATCCTTGAGAATCATCGACAAACACTCGCGCATTAAATAAAGAGAGGAAAATAAAATGATTGACACAAAATCAATCCCCAAATGGGTCGTTTATTATGGTATTTTGAACGCGATAGCAACGCTTGGCTTTGGAGTCATGTTTTACATGCAATCTAACCCAACTGTTGCAAGCGATCTTGCTTGGTTTGCAGGCGGCCGAAACCTCGCAATTTTTGTCGTATTTCTTGTCGCTTTGATCAGAATGGATAATAAACTTTTGTTAGCGGGGTTCTTGCTTCGGTTTGTTGTTGACCTTGGAGACATGGCGAACTCGTTCTTGGCAGGTGATATTGGGGCTGGTTTAACCTTTATCCCATTGTTTACCATTCCACAGGCTGTTAGTGTCTGGATCCTTTGGAAAATGATGGCCGAAGAAGATCGGGAAACGGGTCAAGAGATTGAAGCAAAAACTGCTTAATTTTTGAATTCAGAGAGCTGGAAGAAGCTTATCTTTTAGCTCTCTGCCTTCACTATTTTTGGAGAAAAGTTATGAACTACGAAATTATTAAACCGGGTGAAGGCATTGAGTATGAATGGTCGAGTGACCACATTTTTGTCAAATCGGTGGGGGCTTTAGCAGACGGCCGTGTGTCGATGATTGAAGACACTGTAAAGCCCGGCTTTCATCTGGCTCGCCATCACCATAAAAAGATGACAGAAATCTTCTACATCCTAGAAGGTGAAATCACCCTGATTTTTGATGACAAAACGATTGTCGCCTCGGCCGGAACAACGATCAATATTCCACCAAATATTTGGCATGAAGCCAAAAGCGAAAACGGCGCAAAAATGCTGAGTCTTTTCAGCCCGGCCGGTTTTGAAGAATATTTGGCTGTGATGAAAACCTTGACCGATGATCAATTTGCAGACGGGCCGTTCATGAAAGCGCTCAACGAAAAATACGACATCTGGAACGAATAGCGTTTCCGCTTCGCTCACACTTCTGCCACCCAGACATATCTTTTTATCAAATACATCTAACTTAATCTAAAAATCGTGGGGAGATCTATATTCAGCCGATGCAGGCTTTTTCTGCCTGCCTTGATTTCCTATGCATTACATAGTCCATCCGACCGAAATTTGTTCGGCCGGCTTTTACTGACTTTCACCCAAGCAACAGATTTCTTGTTGCTTAAACTGTCCAATTTCCAAGAGGTTAAAATGTTTAAATGGTTAAAAACAATCATGATTCTCTTCGGCATAGCCACCTTTATGCTGGCTTGCTCAACTACCCCAGAAGCACCTGTAGCTACAGGGGGCGAAGAAGAAGCTGCTTATGATTCAGAGTATCCGGCCGAAGAGGAAGGTGCCGCTGTTGTTGAAGAGGAATCTTATGATTCAGACTACGCCGAGGAAACTGAGGCTGTTGAAGCAGAAGCGGTTGAGGAAGATGAGGCCTATGATCCAAACTACTCTCAAGAAACGGAGTCGATGAATGCGGAAATCGTTAGCTCGGCAGACTCTGAGCCTGCGGCCGGTTCGGGCGACTTTCCACAAACTTTAGCTTACAGCCAGCAACCTCCGGCCGTTGATCCGGCAAAAGGGTATTTTGTTGATGAAATTGCCGATGGAATCTATTGGTTGATGGGGTCTCAATATCAAGCGATGTTCCTAACAACCGGAGAAGGGGTGATTGTGATTGACGCTCCCCAACCGATTGGGGAATCTTACCTTGCTGCGATTCGAGAAGTAACGGATGAACCGATCACCCATCAAATCTACTCCCACTCTCATGGTGATCACATCGGTGCGGCCGGCATATTCCCTCAAGGAATCGAGGTCATTGCCCATCAAAATGTTGTAGGCCAGCTGCCTAACGTACCCAATCCAACGATCACGTTTGAAGACAGCTACACACTTGAAGTTGGCAACCAGCTGTTAGAGCTGTCTTACGTCGGCACACCTCACTCTGTGGGCGATATCGTCATTCATGCCCCACGGCAAAAAGTGTTAATGATTGTCGACCTCTTTCACCCAGGGTCCGCACCATTTGGCGGTTTTGGCGCCACGATTGACCTGGGTGCACATCTACAGGCGCATGACGTCATTCTTGAGAACTTTGATTTCGACCTATTGATTGCAGGGCACACCCAGATTTTAGGGACAAGGGCACATTTAGAGACCAATAAGGCATTCACATTATCGATGCTAGATCTAGTGAAACAGGCGATTTTAACGGGTCCAGAAGATCAGGTGATTCAGACTTGTTTTGATGGAACAGTCGAACAATGGACCGGTGTCTTAGCCAACCTTGAAAATCGCGTTGCGGCAAATTGCCAAGCGATGACAAATTATGTTTTATCACAACCCGCCTTGTTAGAAGAAGCCTCAACTGAACAGACCGGGGCAACAACAATGACAGATTCTCTTAATTTCTCGCTACCCGAACGTTCAGGATCTCGCCAACGCACCAGTGGCATCGTACCCCATGTACAAATCGGCATTAATCCTGATACCGCTGTGAACGACGAACTTTTTCGCCGGGCTTATTTATTGCCGGGGGTTGAAGACCGGCCGACCACAGTCTCTTTGCCCGGCGGCCGTGGGATGTGGTTAACCGATGAGGTGGCTGTAACGAATCCGGGAGTCATTCTTTCCGGCCGTGAGTTTGCTCACATCCATACCGATGGCAGTTTGCACGCCCCCTTACCCGTTGACCGTGCGCTTGAAGTTGCTGAAAAAGGATGGGGTGAAATGCATCCGTGGTCAGGAGAACGACCCGGTTTTGATGGATTTGTGATGCTTTACACCCCTGTCACCATGGACGAGCTCGAGGTCACCTTTCAGCTGATCGTCGAATCTTATAACCATGTCACGGGGCAAACGATTCAAGCCTCAGATTACAAATAATTCATACCGCTGGTTGATGGCATAGAACCCAAGCAAGGTCAAAAAGCTCAAAGAACTCTGTAGTTGCATGCAAATCTGAACTGGTACTTTCTTTGGCAATTTTGGCACTTAGATGGGTGATTGAACGTTGACCGGTTGAGTTGGGGGTTCAAGACGGTATCATCAAGTTTTTGAGTTGAGTCTCCCCGATAAGGCGAATTTTACCTATGAAAAATAAAGCAACTGTATCCACCAAAAAGGGCGCCCGATATATGAAAGCGTTGGTCAATCACTTTAGTCGCAAAATTGAGGCTTCGTATGAAGGTGATCGGGGCTCTATTTCGTTTGACTTCGGCCGATGCGAGATTGAAGCGCTCAGTGATTCATTGGTTTTTGTTGTTGAAAGCGGCACTCAACCGGAATTAGATCAGCTAAAAGGAGTCATCAGCAGTCATTTAAAGCGATTTACGCAAGACGAAGTAGTGACGTTAGATTGGAAATCAATCGATCTTGAAGAAATTGCGTAAGTAAAATTTAATCCAAAGGAATTTAATTAGAATGGAAGAGAAAAAACCACTTCGACCAATTGTTGCTGGTAATGCCCCGATTGCTGTTGATTTAGAAAAAGACAGCGAATATTATTTCTGCCGCTGCGGCCGGTCAAAATCACAGCCGTTTTGTGACGGCTCCCACGCCGGAACTGAGTTTACCCCACTGCCGTTCACCGCAGATGCATCTGAAACAGCTTATCTGTGCGCCTGCAAGCATACGGGCAACGCTCCGTTTTGCGACGGAACACACAAACAGTTTTCGGCCGAAGACGTTGGGCATGAAGGGCCAGGAAAGCAGGTTGCGGCACAACCGGCCGCTAAAAACCAGATGCCAGAGCCTGTACCCACCCCCGAAGAGCCAAATGTCGCCTTTATTCATCAACTTGCCCGTGAAGGGCTAAGCAAATTGGGTCATCATGGGCCGATGACCGCGATGGGGGTCCCCCGTGATAAGTTGCCCAAATGGGACGACATTCAAATATTGCCCGCCCAAGTTGCAACCCAACCTCTGATGGATGACCATCATGTCAATACAAAGCTCACAATTGGACCCCGTGCAAACAAACCTCTGCATCTAGAAATTCCACTGTTTGTGTCAGACATGAGCTTTGGCTCTTTGTCGGAAGAAGCAAAAGTGTCTTTGGCTCGTGGTGCTGAATTAGCAGGCACCGGCATCTGCTCTGGCGAAGGGGGAATGTTGCCAGAGGAACAAGCTGAAAACAGCCGGTATTTTTATGAGCTGGCGAGTGCGATGTTCGGCTTTGAAGAATCTCTGCTAACACGTGTCCAGGCGTTCCATTTTAAAGGAGGGCAAGGGGCAAAAACCGGCACAGGCGGCCATCTGCCGGGCAACAAAAACCACGGAAAGATTTCGCAAGTGCGAGGTATACCGGAGGGGCAACCGGCTATTTCACCTCCGACGTTCCAAAATCTGCATACGGCCGATGATTTCCGCCGTTTTGCTGATCGCGTTCGTGAAATCACAGGTGGTATCCCGATCGGATTTAAGCTTAGCGCCAACCATATCGAAAAAGATATGCAGTTTGCTATAGATGCAAGCGCTGATTACATTATTTTAGACGGCCGTGGTGGTGGAACCGGAGCGGCTCCATCGTTGTTCCGCGACCATATTAGTGTGCCAACAATTCCAGCCTTGGCACGTGGTCGTCGATTCTTAGACGAAAAAGGATTGTCGGGTGAAATCACACTAATCGCGACTGGTGGGCTACGAACTCCGGCCGATTTTGTCAAAGCTATGGCTCTGGGTGCTGATGGTATCGCCGTTTCGAACTCAGCCATCCAAGCGATCGGCTGTGTGGGGGCCCGTATGTGCAACACCAACAATTGCCCTTCTGGGATTGCTACCCAAAAGCCAGAACTACGTGCGCGGCTCAATGTTCAGGTTGCGGCCGAACGGCTGGCCCGCTTCTTCGAAGCCTCATCCGAGCTCATGCAAGTCATGGCACGCGCTTGCGGTCATGATGATATAGCGAAGTTTAATATTGACGACATCGGAACATGGAACCGGGAAATGTCTGATTTATCTGGTGTGGCTTATACAGGGCTTTCGCAGTAGGCACATCGTTTAAAAGTAGGTCCAAAAAATCCCGAGTATCACAAGGTTGTGATACTCGGGATTTTTTTTTAACTGTAAGTTGGCTCTTCGTTTGAGAGCAAAGGGAACAAGAAATAGATAGCCGCAAGATCAATTAGCAAGACAACTCCGCCAAAGATAAGTGTGCCATTATCGTTCGTGGTAATGCCCCCAAGAACATCTCCAACTTCAACCGCCGCCCTCGCGAGCATCGCTGCGAAATAGGCTGCTGGCGTTTTACGTGCAAACGCAACGACCCCCAGCCCAACAAATCCTGCAGCCGCATTCCGCATCGCGGCCGACCAGCCAAATGCCCCGATATCGGGAACCGAAAGTACAATTGCAACCAGTGCAATCAAAACCGTGTAAACAACAATCCACATTGGTACTTTTCCCATCTTTTTTCTCCTTAGTTTCAATCAATGGTAAAACGTGTCATGACCGAAGGGTATGACAAAGCGAACCGATTATTTCCTAGAGCCCCACAATCAATATGGTACTTTTTGTTACAAATTTGGTACTTTTTGTTGCAAAACGCGCTTCTGTGGAAACCAAGTTTGTTTTCCACAGAAGCGCGTCAATCAGTAAGATCAATCTTATCAAAAGCCGAGATTGAAATATCAACAGGAATGCGGAACTAAACGTTAAAAACAGTTCACTACGTTCCGACGCTCGTTCAAATTACTTCCGTGTCACGGGCAAATAGATGCTGTGGCGCAAGGCAACGGGGTTGTTTCCAAATACATTGATTGGGAATCGGGGTTGAACCTGATCGTTTTCATCCGCTTCACCAACCCCGTACCAAGCCGCAAACCCGGTTGAAGAAGTACAGCCTGCCCGAAAGATGCCACCGGTAGCAAAAAGCCCAGCATTGGGTGAACCCTTAGGCTGGACCGCCAAGGCTCTTACTGAGTTTGTTCGTACTGACTCGTTCGTTCGAACAATGCCACAGCCCAGTGCAGACCACCGGTTGGTGTTTAGATCAAGGCGAGCCACGTTAAAGGCTGGGATACCGCCAACCTCTGAAAATGCCCCAGCGATAAACAGTTCATCCCCGTTTTGCACAATCGACTTCACAACCGCATCATCCCCTTCAACTTTTATGTTGAGCGAAGACCAACCATCGGTCGTCAATCGGGCTATATTCGAGGCGAGCAGCCCGTCGATACTGCCGAACTCCCCGCCAATATAAACCCCACTATGGGTAAAGGTGATCTCATCAATCGATACCAGCGAATCCCCATCAATGCCTGTGCCAAAAGTGGCAACAGAATCAGAGGCAGGATGATATAAAAAGAGATCCCCTTCTGTCACTTGGTCAAGACCGGCGCGCGTTTCAACATCGAGCCAAATCCCTCCCACCATCAGCACTTCGTCATCTGCATCCATAGCTCGCACCCACGTTTCTCGACAGCAAATTCCAGACACATAGCGTTCTACCTTAAATGTGTCGCTAAACGCCTGCCAAGCACCCCCATTTTCATCAGGATTCCATTTTAAAATACAGCACTCATCGTCAAACGCAAATCCACCACCTCCCACAAAAAGTGTGTCCCCCACAAAAGTCATCGTGCTGACATACCCGCCGGGGAAACCGCTGCCAACGGCCGACCATGTTTGGGATGGGATGTGCCAGCGGGCCACACGTGGAGCCGAAAGATTGTCTCCCACTGTTGCAAAACCACCACCAACGTAGAGGTAATCTCCGTGCATAACAAGGCTTGAAACATCTCCACTAACCCCACCGTTCATATCATCCCACCGGTTACCGTCCCACATGGCGATACGGTTGTAGGGCAAGCCACCGATGTGGTCAAAATCTCCACCCACAAAAACATTGCCATTCGGTGCTACGGCCGTAGCAAAACCATCAGCTCCAACAAACGCGGTTGAGCCATCTTCAAAACCAAAACCGGTGCCTTGCCACTGCTCGCCGGTCCAAAATGCCATATTTTCAAAAAGGCGTGGACCAGTTTCACCAAACTCACCACCGACAAACACCCGGCCGTCAGGAAAGACCCCTAAAGCGCTGATGTAATTTTCAGATGGGTTCAAAAAGAAGTCGCTGGTCCCCATCCCGTGCCACTGTGAGCCATCCCATCGGGCCAAACTATCCGTGTCAGCCACACCGCTGGCATCGCTAAAGCCACCACTAACATAGACATCATCCCCAACAACCTTGATCGAGTCGACATAACCGTCTACCCCAGTATCCAGCGCGGACCACTGGCCGTTTTGCCACTTTGCAATGCCGTTCACCGTGTTGCCATTGGCTCTGTAGAATCCGCCACCCACATAAAGCGTATCCCCAACGCCGGTTAGCGTGCGCACGCTAGCAGATGTGCCACCCCCGACATCTGACCATATATCTGTTTTTGGGTCATAAACGGCCAAATAATTTACATCTACATTTTCAGCTAGATGATCTCGGTTCCACACCTCCTCAATATCTCCACCCACATAGACGAGCCCATTAACACCTGCGATTGTTCGCACCTTCGCATTATTACCTGAACCTACACCGTCATAATACAAACCATTAGCCAAAGATGACCAGCTTGTGCCGTTCCAGCGGGCGGCACGGCGTACGTATAAACCGTCGACGTACCCAAATGAGCCACCAATATAGACATCACCATCAATGACGGCTACGGCATTTGGTGCAGACGGTTCAAGGTCACCAAAGCCATAAGTTTGTTCAGTCCCTCGGCCACTACCAACAGGAAACCATTCTTGGGATGGGATATGCCAGCGGGCGATACCATTAATCTCTTTGTCACTTGCAAAATGAAACGTACCCACCGCATAGACATTGTCTCCATCTATCGCAATGTCATAGACATCTCCACCCAGTGAATCAGTTTCAAAAAGACCGCCATCCAGAGAATGCCAACGTCGGCCGTCCCATCGGGCAATACCACGCGTGCCGTATTGTTCCCCCAGCTGTTGAAACGTACCGCCGACATAGATCCCATCGGGGCCGGTTTCGGCCGTGATCACATCAAAGCTAAACCCAACACAGCAGGTAATTCCAGGCGATCCAAAACGATCGTCCCAAAGACCGTCATTAACATCTTGTGCAGAAACAGAAACAAAAACCGAAGCGGCAAATAAAGCAAAAAGCAGCTTGAAAAAATGAGTACGTTGAATGAGCATGATCCAC
>JAHDGV010000689.1 GCA_020631655.1 Chloroflexota bacterium
GCAACATGTAAGCGATCACGATTGGATCCCCTGCATCTACCTCAACACAGCCAAGTGCGTCAGTACATTCGAATGCGTCCATCATCTCGTCAGCTGCGTCTTCTACGACCTCGGCCGCATCTTCAACAACTTCTTCAACTGCGTCAGCGGCGTCGCTAGCTGCATCACTTACAGCATCGGCCGCGTCTTCTACTACTTCTCCACCACCGCAAGCGGCGAGCAAAAGCAGGAATGCCATCAAAATGGCTAAAGTATATTTTTTCATGTTTCTTCTCCTATTAAGAAATGAAAAGTAGTGACAGTTTCATCTAATCTGTCTTGTCATCGATTATTTTATAGGTCAACCGAAAGAACCTGTTCCAACAAAAAAATCACACGCGTAGCGGATAGTCAGTTTGACTACCGCACGAGCGTCGGACAACAAGTGAACCGTTTAACATGACCGATTCAACCTGTTTCCCATTTATCTGATCAAGTAATTTTTCTACTAGCAGGTGAGCAACCTCATCTTTTAAACGTTGGCTAATGGAAGTTAGGGAGGGACTCACGAAATTACACATATCGATGTTGTCAAAGCCAACTATGGCGACATCATCAGGAACGTGTTTACCCGCGTTGCGTAGCGCCTGCATCACAGAGATTGCAACTACATCACTTGTAGCTACAAAAATCGCATCTAAATCGGGGGCAGTCTTTAATAAATGTTGTACCGCATCGTAGCCAGATTTACCGGAGTGTGTAGATGGCCCAACCAAATCTGGATCAAAGGGGTATCCAAGCTCGTCTAGAGCCTGCTTATACCCTTGAAAACGAGCATAAGATTCAGCATTTGGATCTTCTCGATTGTCAGACACGATGGCAATACGCTTCCTCCCCAGTTTGGCCAAGTGGTGAACGGCCATACAGCCGCTTGATTTATTGTCGATACCGACGGAACAGTAAGTCTGATTATCTAATATTGGCCCCAATATGACAAAGGGGATGCCTGTTTCTTCCAATCTTTTTAATTTCGCGGTGTCGTTGTCCCCTCGGCCGAGAATAATGGCACCTTCTGCAATTCCGGCATGAACATACCGATCATCGATCTCTTCGCTAATGTCATCCATCTGAGACAACAACAGGTCGTAACCGATCTCGCGCAATTTTGATCCGATTGTTCCAACAATTTTGAAAATATAGGGGTTCCCTAGCACATCCTCTTCTGCATAGTTAAAGGGCAAGATTAAAACGATGACGTTATTTTTCTTGAGCCGTAAGTTGCGAGCCCCCAAATGCGGCCGATACGAATGCTCCTTTGCAACCGACTGCACCCGCTCGATCGTCTCTTTGCTGATCAACGGACTGTTGCGCAAGGCCCGAGATGCGGTAGATGCAGACACACCTGCCTCGCGGGCAAGCTCTGCCATTGTTTGGATCTTTTTCTTGGGAGCTTTTGTTTCCATTTGCTCGGACTATGGTTTGTGCGGGATACCGGAAGAGTAGTGAAATACGCCAATGCAATCGATTGCATTGCATAAATACAAATTTATCTGACTTTGTTTAGATGTCAAATTTTTTCCAAATTTCTTCAAAATTTAGCCCAAAAGTCCTGCCGAAACGATTTGGATCAAACTGAAACCCAGCTTACACAAACTCCCAATTGCCATAGCCCCCAAATCCCAAAATACCCAGTAGAGTACTAAACTGATACCAAGGTCCTCCCCCCTACAAAGGGCTAAAAATTGAGCCAGCTTAGTCGTGGAGTCCTATTGAGTGAAGCTCGGCCGATGTGCGATGCTAACCGATGTCCGAAACGATTCGGGCACCAAATTTATCAATAGCAGTATTCAAAAAACACACCAAATATACCGAGCCCTTTGCACTATGAATGATGTTATTCAAAAAGATTTAAGCCTTTCAGCCGAGACAAAAGACAGTCCGGTTAAGGCGAGAATTTTATATATCGAAGACAACTTAGCGAATCAAAAACTGGTTGATCGGGTCCTCACCCGCCATAACTACAGTCTCATGATTGCGTCAGATGGCGTATCAGGCATCAATATGGCGATGGAAAAGGAAATCGATCTGATCCTGATGGATATCAACCTACCCGATATGGATGGGAAAGATATCACCGCGTTTCTAAAATCAAAGCCTAAACATGCGAAAACCCCGATCATTGCTCTAACGGCCGATGCCTCGGCCTCTAATCGAGACCGTTCTCTAGCTGTGGGATGCGACGGCTTCATCACCAAGCCGATCGATATCGCCTCGTTTCCAAAACAAGTTGCCGAATACTTGGGTGGGCAAAAAGAAGAGCT
>JAHDGV010000690.1 GCA_020631655.1 Chloroflexota bacterium
CCCGGTTGGCCCCAGCCGGTGGTGCTGGGCAAGGCGATTGGGGCCACAATCAAAACCTTGGTCCGCCGCGAAGAAAACGGCTGGCAGTTTGATCCGGCCGAGCTGGATGCACTCGTCACGCCCCAAACCAAGCTCATCTTTTTGACCAACCCGAACAATCCCACCGGCCAAGTGATGGATGAAGCCACGCTACAAAAGGTGGTAACAGCGGCCGAGCGTGTTGGTGCTTATGTGCTGGTAGATGAAGTTTATGCAGGGCTAGAATGGCAAGGACCGCGCAACCCGTCTATTGCCGGATTGTACGAGCGTGGGATCACGACCGGCAGTGTATCAAAGGCTTTGGGATTGCAGGGGTTACGCACCGGCTGGATGGTTTGTCGTGACCCAGAGGTGATTATGGATGCGGTGATTCTGCGCGAAAACTCGAGCGAAATCATGAACGTGATGGGGGAACTGATTGCTGAAATCGCTCTGCGGGAAGATCGGTATACTACGGCGATCAACATCGCCCGAGATGAGGGGTTGTACAATTTGGCATTGCTCAATGGGTTTATCGACCGGCGGCCGGAGCTTGAGTGGCACCCACCGGCGGCCGGGCTGATCGGGCTATGCAGGCTCAATCTTGATTTAGACAGCGAGAGCTTCGCGCAAACACTGTTAGCCCCGCCCCATCGCACATTTTTGCTCCCCGGGTCAGCCTATCAGCATCCACAGCACATCCGGCTGGGGGTTGGGGGCGGCCAAGCGGCCAATTTGCAGGATGGGCTGAATCGGTTGGAACAGTTGCTGGATGAGCTATCAGCCTAAGCCTGTTTCAAAATCGTCTCAATCTGCTCTTCAACCGGCCGGTCAATCGAGATGACAATCCCATAGTCTGGCTCCTCGAGCGTATCAAACTGGCTTTGGAGCATCTCCGGCCGCATGTAGTGATTTTCTCGGGCGCTCATGCGCTCCCAAATTAGCTCGAACTCACCTTGCAAATAGACCAGCTCAACTCGCTCATCCTCAACCAAAAGCAGTTGGCGATACCACTCTTTTAAGGCGGAGCAGGCCAAAACCATCGGTCGCTGGGCCTCCAAATGCTCACCGATCAGCTCGGCTAGTTTTTCTAGCCACGGTCTTCGATCATCGTCATTTAACGGATTTCCGGCAGCCATTTTGGCCACATTTTCGGCCGGGTGAAAATCATCCGCATCGTAAAATTGACAGCCGAGTTCCTGAGCCAGTGCCAACCCCACGGTTGACTTTCCGCATCCTGAGACTCCCATGACAATAAAAACTATTTGGGTTGTTTGCATCCCTCAATTATGGCTCAACCCATCGCCCTAATGCCAAAAAAAGACCAGACTGGTTTTAAAAACCAGTCTGGTCTCAGAGCTACTATTCTTCAGCTAAAAGAGCCGCGATGACACGATCCGTCTCATCATAGGCCCCTTCGCCGATGTGTTTGTAGCGAATGTTGCCTTCTTTATCAAGCACGTAGCGAGTTGGCCAGAAGCGCTGACGATATGATCGCCAAATCTTGCCGCTGTTATCTTGCACAACCGGATACTCGATCCCGAATTCCTCAACCGCCTCTACGACGTTGTCATAATCCTCTTCAAAACTGAACTCTGGATAATGAACCGCGATAATCTCAAAATCATCGCCCGAATACTTTGCATACCATTCCTTCACCGAAGGAATCACTCGTTTGCAATTAATTCAGGAATAGGTCCAGAATTCAATCACCACCACTTTCCCCTCAAGCTCTTCGAGGGTTAGTGGATCAGAATTGATCCAGGGTTCTCCATTGATAATTTCGGGGGCTTCGCCCAAGTTGGGGAGGAAGGAAGCCAGTGATCGAATCTCTTCTGCGGCCGACTCATCCTCATCGACCTGACGATTACCGGCCCGCTCGTTGTCCCGAATCGTTCCGGCCGCGGCCCGTTCCATCTGAGCCACTTCTTGAGCCGTTGGGCCACTCTCTTCGACCATCTCAGCTTCAGCTTCGGCATCTTCAGCCATCTCGCTAGAGACCTCTTCAGAGACGACCTCGTCAGCCTTTTCGTCCATCATCGCTTCTTCCATTTCTTCGTCGCTCTCAGCCATCTCTGATTCAGCTTCGCTTTCAGCCATTTCAGCTTCTGGCTCAGTTGATTCAGAAACAGCGGCCGACGCGTCTTCGACAGACGTGTCTGCGGCCGGAGCATCAGGAGAAGCGCAAGCGGCTAAGGCCAACAACAGAACGATCAGCACGGCGCCAATCGAAATCAATTGTTTCATAAAACCTCCTGTGTCTGTTTCATGTCAAT
>JAHDGV010000119.1:0-2744 GCA_020631655.1 Chloroflexota bacterium
AGCCGTTGGATGGTGGGGCAGGTGTTTAAGCTGGTTGCTGACTTTGAGCCCGGCCGTCAAATCGGAACGGTGTCAGCTCCCCCAAGTTCTTTCGCAACAGGTGACCGAACCGTCTCTGTCGTGGCAGAAGAGGATTTGGTTTACACACCGCAGTGTTTCTGCGGATCGTTACCGGCCGGCCGTGACGGGGATCGCTGGATGTGGAAAGAGCTCAAGCGGCCCAATGCAGAATCGGCCGAATTTGAGATCGCTACCCCCGATTTTGACCCATCACAAAAGGCTAAGCTGAATGTTTGGTTTGTTGGGTTCACAGATCTAAAAGAAGAAAACGATCATCGGGCCCGTGTTGAGATTAACGGGGACCATGTCGGCACCATCTTGTGGGACGGGAAGGCGGCGCGGCAGGCGGTGTTCGATGTTCCGGCCGGATCTTTGGCTGAGTCAAACACAATCAAAGTAACTTTAGAAGAGACTGAGGCACTGTTTGATGGAGTTTGGGTCGATGCAATTCAAATTGATTATTCATTGGCATCATCAACGGCCGGATTGTCTGTCCAACAGGGCTTCCGTGGAGGGAGTTCGCGTAGTGAGTACGATGTGCCGGTAGCGGCAAACCAAGCGGATCTGTTTGATGTGACCGATCCTGATGCACCCATCTTGCTAACCAATACAGAAATCAGCAGCGGCCGATTGCGCTTTTCGGATGCCACCACAGGGTCACATTTCTACCAAGTGGTTCCGTTCAATAGCTACCTCGAACCGACTCAAGTTCGTTCATCTGAGCCACTATCATTCTCTGGCTACGGAGCGTCGTATCTGCTGATCACGGCTGATGAATTTGAGACACATCTTGATGAGTTAGTTGCCTTGCGGACCCAGCAGGGGCATCGTGTGGCGGTGGAATCAGTTAGCGCCATATACGATCAATTCGGTCATGGAGAGGCTAATCCGGCCGCAATTCAGAGCTATATGCGCTTTGTTTGGGAAAGTTGGTCACCCGCGCCGCAGGTTGTGGTTTTGGTGGGTGATGGGCATTTTGACCCGCGCCAAAATTTAGCTGGATCTGCACCCAGCCTCATCCCGCCGTATTTGGTGGACACTGATCCTTGGATGGGT
The DNA here is from genome assembly GCA_020631655.1 of Chloroflexota bacterium. Classification (GTDB taxonomy): domain Bacteria; phylum Chloroflexota; class Anaerolineae; order Promineifilales; family Promineifilaceae; genus WTJY01. The sequence continues at coordinate 1,117 of JAHDGV010000119.1, forward strand.
GAGACTGCGGCCGATAATCGCTTTGTGACGATGGATGGGCCGGATGATCAACTGCCGGAAATGGCCATCGGCCGTTTGCCTGTAAATTCAGTGGCGGAACTGGATGTGGTCATTGATAAGCTCCAAGCGCACGCAACCCGTAGCAATTCGGGCGATTGGTTGGGGACATTTACGCTTGTTAGCGATGACACCGACGAGGCCGGGGATTTTCAGCATCAATCAAACGAATTGATTGAAACTTTCATGCCCGCTCCATGGCGTACCCAACACTTTATCCTGCAAAATGAAGCGGAAACGGGTGATTCGATTCTGGGTCCACTCAAGTCCCGTTGGCAATCGGGCCACTCGCTGGTGATGTTTACCGGCCATTCATCGTTTGAACAGTGGGCGGTTGAGCGCGTTTTCCATGAAGATGAAATCAGTTCGCTTCCCAAAACCTCTCGCTTGCCTTTGGTGATGAGTATGAGCTGTTTTACCAGCTCGTTCCATTATCCAGAAAATGAAGTTCTGGATGAACAATTTATTCGCAACGATGGCGGTGCATTCGTTACTTGGGGTGCCACCGGACTTGGCGTTTCAACCGGCCATGATTCATTGTCGGCCGGATTTTTACAAACTGTTTTAAATTCAGAAGAGGCAACCGTTGGCTCTGGCGTCATGGCGGGCAAGCTTCAACTGGTATTTGATCAATCCCCGCATGTTGATTTGCTCGATACATTTACGCTGTTGGGCGATCCAGCTACACAAATGGGGTATGACCAACCCAACGAATTTTATTCTCTCTATCTTCCATTGTCGGTTAGATAGCTCAAAAATCGGTAAAAACTGCCGGTTGTTCTGGAGAGTTAGAAGATGACTTACAAAACATCAACTACGCGATTAATCATCTGCTTGATTGCACTTTTTATGGTTGTACCGCTTGGTGCAAATGTGGCCGAGGCCGGTTTTACCCCGGAACCTGACCCAACCGAAACCCCGGTTCCGGTTGCGACAGATACACCTGTGCCACCCACGGCTACAAATACGATTGTGCCCGCGACCAGCACGCCAATTCCGCCCACAAGCACACAGATTCCGGCCACGAATACACCTGTGCCAGCCCAGCCGACCGCAACCAATACGTTGATTCCGGCTCCTACAAACACACCAACATCTGGTAATAACAATCCACAGCCGGTGGCATCAACTTCTACCCCTACACCCACTCCAAACAAAACGACAACGGGTGCCAAGCAACCAACTCCCACACAGGTTTTGCCAACCCCTGTTCCACGTGCGGCCGTCCCTTCTGACCCTCCAGCGGCTCCAGCGCTGGGTGAAGGCTACTCTCTTGGCTTTTTAGTTGCGGTAAATGGTGCATTGCTTTTGGTTTTGGGTGGATTATTTTATGCATGGCGCTTAGTCAGCAAACCAACCCCGGCTGAAGAAACAGGCCAGACAAAAAAGTCTAAAAAGAAAAACGGCCGTCGATAAATCTATTTTGCATCTAGAATCGTGAAAGCAGTTAAAAGATTGTTTAACAAACAACCCAACAAACGGGTTACGTCGGTCCGTAAGGCGCCGATAAAGCGCATTCAGCGGAAACAGTCTGCGCCCCCACTGCGGCCGATCACGAATCATGCTAGCCC
>JAHDGV010000119.1:2844-14450 GCA_020631655.1 Chloroflexota bacterium
AGCTTGGAATTGAAGAGGAAGTTTTAAACCTCGATCTAGTTGAAAATACTTGGGACATTTCTTCTTTGGGCTTAGGTGTGGGATTATTAGAATCCACCGGCCGCTTCCCCGGCGATGATTTTAGTATGGTCTTTGCAGGGCACGTCCGCACCCGCTGGTCGTTTTGGGGGCCGTTTTCCCAGCTTTCAACGCTAGAAAACGGTTCGCAGGTTATTTATCAATGGGATGGCTACAACTTTGTGTATGAGGTCACCGGCCGTCGAGTGATGGAGCCTGAAGAGGGTGAGCTTTTGTTTCGTCACGAAGAAGGGACAATCTTGCTTTTAACCTGCATCGGATACGATCCTGCCACGGGTGACTATGCTGAACGCTTGCTAGTTGAAGCCAAGCTGGTTCAAGAGCCTTATTTGATCACTGAGCAACAGTGATTTTTTGTTAGCGTTGGCATTTTTAGAATAGTGTCTATCATTACTTCAAACACGCTTTTGGAGAAATATTTTGACACATGCCGCACATGCTTACGCAAAGCAACACAGTGACCGTTTTTTAGAAGACCTAAAACATTTAATCCGTATCCCATCGATCAGCACCATGCCTAAACATGCTGATGATGTACGCAAAGCTGCAAATTGGATTCGGGATGAGATGGAGAAAATCGGTATGGAGACGGCCGAGTTGATCGACATGCCGGAAGGTCGTCACCCGCTAGTTTTTGGCACGTGGATGGGTGCTGGACCAGACGCGCCAACCGTGCTTGTTTATTGTCATTATGATGTGCAACCGGCCGAGCTTGAGGATGGTTGGGATACGGAGCCTTTTGAACCCACTGTCAAAGGTGACATTCTTTACGCACGCGGGGCAACCGATAGTAAAGTGAACGTAATTACCCAATTGCGGGCTATCGAATCTATTTTGGCAACACCGGAAAAATCACCCGTCAATATCAAATTTATCCTTGAGGGGGAAGAGGAGTCTGGTAGTGAAACGATCAATGCGTTTGTGGCTAAGCATCGTGATCGTCTAACGGCCGATGTGTCTGTCATCAGCGATGGACCAATCATTGCCCCGGATCAGCCGTCAATGGTGATCGGTCTGCGCGGCATTATTGGAATGGAAATTCATGTGCAAGGGCCGGTACGAGATTTGCACAGCGGTCATTTTGGCGGCAATGTTCACAATCCGGTGCAAGCCATCACTGAGATTTTGGCCCAACTGCATGATGAAAATGGAACGGTGACGGTCCCCGGTTTTTACGATGACCTCATTCCGGTCTCGGCCGCCGAGCGTGAAGCGATAGCCGGAGCAGATAAATACTATGAAGAAAACTGGCACAAAACGGCCGGAGCACCAAAGGTCTGGGGTGAAGCTGGATACACGATTCAGGAAAAAGCAGGTATCCGGCCGACCTTAGAGTTAAATGGCATTTGGGGCGGATATTCTGGCCCCGGTGTCAAAACTGTTTTGCCTGCCAAGGCCGGTGCAAAAATCACCTGTCGGCTAGTACCAGATCAAGATCCAACAAAAATATTTGAGGCGATACAAAAGCACATACTCAATCTGGCTCCAGACACGATCAAGGTTGAAATGTTTATGCAAGATATGGGGGCCCCAGCGATTCGGATTCCGCATGATTCGAAGGCGGCGCAAACGGCTAATCAGGCATATTTTAATCACTGGGGTAAGCAGGCCGTGATGGAGGTTGCCGGTGGGAGTGTGCCGATCACATCCACTTTTGCAACTGTGACAGATGAGGTTGTGTTGATGGGGTATTCCCACAAAGGTGGTTTAGCGCACGGACCAAATGAAAATATCTATCTCAGTATGTTTGATAAAGGAATTGGAACCGCAATCGACTTTTTGTTGCTGTATGGCCAATCTTAAAACGGGTGGGTCGCTAATTTTGAACTGAGCCTACAGACTTCGGAAGCTTCGATTTCTTGGTTAGAAAGTAGTACGGTTCACAAAACTTCCGAAGTCTTTTTCGGGCCTAAGGCTAGGTCTTAATAAGACTCTTTTTTGATGAGTCGCTCAGTTATCCAACGCATCCCATCTTCGGCTGAGGCCAATGTTTCTGTGGTTTGATCGTGATCAAAGGGGGCGTATTTTTGCAAGATCTCGGCCGACCAACCGTCCTCTTGTTTGTGAATAATTCCCTTCCAGTAGCAGACATCGCAAATAAATTGCTCGTCCCCTTTTTTGAACTTAAAGAAGCGCCCATCGTGGTTAAAAATAACAGTGTCTAACTGAATCATGAGTGTTGTGAAAGCTAAATTTGGTTTGTAACTTTACTAATGTACCATACATGCGAGATATGGGTGAGTGTATGCTTGTGCAAGGTAAAGTTGGGCTAAAATTGCACAAAGTTTAGGGTTTGAAGAGAGATGACAATATGTATCTGCTTTTTTCTGACTAAATTTGATTTGATCCACGTATCCCATGATAAAACTTCCTAAAAAGAATCTATGCATTGACCAAACCGTCTCGCGGTTTGAAAACAGAACCCATGCCGGAGACCTACTTGTTCCACTTATCGAAAATCTGCTTGATCGCAAACCTGAACTCTCTTACGGCGTTGTGGTTGGTGTTCCGCGCGGCGGTGTCGTTGTGGCGTCTCAAGTGGCAAAGAAGCTTAACTTGCCGCTGGACATTATGGTCACAGGCAAGATCTTGGCTCCCGGTCGGGAAGATATTGTGATTGGTGCTGTTACTGAACGTGGTCGCGTGTTTATCAATCGGCCGTTGGTCGTGGCGTTGGGTCTTGACGATGCGACGGTTCAGGATGAAATTGAGAAGGTCAAAGCTGAAATAGCGACAACTGCGGCTGACTATCGCCAAATTGTCCCTTACTCAGATATTTCAGAGAAAACCGTGTTTATCATCGATGATAATGTAGTCACTGGCGCAACAATGTTCGCGACTTTGCGTGGTTTGTGGGCCGAGCGACCTGCATCGATTGTGCTGGCTTTGCCCGTTGCGCCCGCATCAACCCTGACCGCCTTAGCTGACTTTGCCGACGAAGTGATTGCACTTCAGTCTCCAGAATCCCTCGAGTCAGGCGTAGATAATTATTACACCAATTTAGAGGATGTTTCCAAAGAGAAAGTCTTGAAAATCCTCGAGAACCTTCCGAAGAATCCTTGGTAATTTTCCCCTAAAATTTGAATTTGAGCCTTCAGCGCAGATATTTTTGCCTACCAGAGAGCTTTTAGGACCACAGTCACATGAAAAATAAGTGATTAGCTTGGTATTTCGTTAGCCTAAAAACGCAATATGTTATAATTCATACTCGACTGAAACAGGCCAAAATGCCTCTATTTAGGTGGCCTTTCATGCGATTCAATCAACCTAAACTTTTTTGTTTTAATCAAATCGCTCATTCGCCCTCATTATGGTTTTTGAACAAGCGCTAAAGCTAGTCAGCCAATCCCCCGAAAATTTTGCATATCACTTCATAATTTTTGTGTGCTTGCAGATTTCTGCGGGGCTATCGTTTTGGCTTTGGCGTAAATCTCCAGACGATAAACTTGCTTTACGCTTAGCCTCTGCCTCGATTCTGCTTCTTGTAGTTCGGGTGATTTGGGCCTTCGTTCTGCTCAAGTATTCTGAGGATCGTATCGCGCTTGCACCCGTTGAGCGCGGTGTGAGCTTGGTTGCAATTGCCTATCTAACTTGGGCGATGGCGCCAGCTTGGGATGAGGTGGCCAGCCTGCGGATATTTGGGCTGTTTTTGGTCACAATCGGCACCGGCGTGGGGCTTTTCTTCGCAATCCCTGATTGGCTCAATCGGGTGGGTGTGGAAGCGTACGCAGATACAGCTCAAGCGCCAGCATGGGCTTTGCTCGGAATTATTCTTTCAATTGGTTGTATTTTTACGCTTAGCCTGATGCGGCCGTTTGATTGGATGTTGAGAATTTCGGCCGTTTTGCCCCTCTTGGCCGCCCTGGCCCTCCACTTCTTCGCCTTCAATCCCCAACAGCTAACTACAGTTGAGCTTGCCCCTGAAATCACAACCGGCATTGTTCCCGTGTGGGACCGTTTCGCTTGGATTATTTCTGTCCCTTTGCTTGTTGCAATCGCTTATCGTCGCGTCATGTCATTCCTGCTTGATCAGACCGGTTTGACCGGTGAAGGGCGAACAAAATTGGCAACCATGCTCGAGCAATCGGTTAATCTGCTGGAGTCTGAAGAAATGCTGGACCGCATCCAACAATCTAGTGAATTGTTTGATGGGATGTACGGAACTCAATTTGTGGGCCTCGCATCTTTGTCTACCGAGGATCCTAGCTTCGCAGATATGGCGATGATGCAAAAAAATGGTTCTGGTGACGATTTTGAAGAACCTCGCCGCTGGATGCTCAATTTGTCCGATTGGCCTTTCTTACAAGAGGCGATGGAAAAGCACGAAGCGGTCCAATTTTCTCCATATGAAAAAGAATCAACCCGCAAAATTTATGAGTTCCACCAAGAGCTACATCTTCGGTTTGTCACTCCGATTTTGACGATTCCGCTTCGGAGAGATGCCCAAAAACTTGGTTTTATTTTGTTGGGAGCCATGCCACAACGGGTTCGCTGGGACGAAGATGATCGGGAAGTCTTGATGCGATTGGGCGACCACATCGCCCGTGCATTTCTTGATCACGAGCGGATCGCACGCTTGCGCTTCGCTGAAAAGGGGCTTGGAATCGTTGATGACCTTGAGATGACTGCAAAAATCGACGCGTTGGAGCATGAGAACCAATCCCTGTTGAAGAGGTTGACTGATTCAAACGGGAAGGTTGCACAGCTACAACAAGACCTAAAAGTTACTCGTCGTGTTGCTGAAGAGCTCAAACGGAAAAAAGATGAAACTCCACCAGATGTCGAAGGGCTTAAACAAGAGGTTGGGATTTTGCGTGATGCGTTGATGGAGGCAGAAATGTCTTTGAGCAAGAGCATCGAAAAACCGGCCGCAGATAAATATCCTGTACCAGAATTAGAAAAATATTCTCAAACGATCACCCATTATTCTGGTGAGCTTGAATTGGCTCAACAACGAATCGAACAGCTCGAATATCAGCTTAACCGAATTATGACCGGCGCAAATTCAATTGCGGCCGGTTCTCCGCTTGAAGAAATTCGCGGGCCTTTGGCGATGATTAAGTCGTACATCGACCTGTTGCTGATCGACAACACAGGTTTTTTGAGTGTGAAACAAATCGACTTGTTGCAACGTGTTCAAAACAGCAACGGCCGTGTTTCAGAATTGCTAGATCATCTCGATTCTGTGTGGGAAGACCAGCTGTCATCTCTAGTCCTTTCAGAAGTTGATACGGTGTTCTCTCAAGCAATTGCCAATACACGAGAATTGATTGAGTCCCGTGGGATCAAACTGGATTTAGACGTAGATGATGAGTTCCCGAAGATTCCGATTGGGTCAGCCACACTTGGGCATGTTTTTAGCTCGATTATGGCCAATGTGATCGAATCTACCGCTGATAAGGGGACGGTTACGATCCGCTTAGTGCTCGATGAAGTTTTGGCTGAGGATGATTCGGCCGACGTTAACACGGCTCGCTTCTTAAACTTTTCTGCGGAAACCAAGCATTACCAACCGGCTGACTCTAAAAATAATCAAATAGATGACATCACGGCCGATATGGATGGCATATACTCCATTGTGAAATCGCATGCCGGTCGTATCTGGACCGAGAAAGATTTAGCTTCAAAGTGGCATCAGGTGACGATTCTTATGCCCGTAATTGAGCTTGAAGGTCAAGCTGATGAGTCAGAAGATGATGATCCAGCGGCCGACTCTGCAACTGAAAAAGAACAGGTGTCTTTTGGCAAATAAGTTTCAACAAAACAAAGATAAACGATTTGGCCCGATCTTTGTGTTAGCCAATTTAGCCTTTGCCTTAGGAATCGCTTTTTTCATCTCAATGGCGGATAACCTGTCCGTACGAGGTGGGGGCTTCTCTGTTTATGCTGGCCCTATTTCAAACAGTCAATCAGACGGAAATGGTGGCGGTAGCGGTGGTGGCGGCAGCTCGCTCATTTTAAGCTCGGGTGGTCAGGAAGAAGAAAGCTCAGCTGAGAACGAGACCGATACTGAAGATGGGGAACCAACTGGATCTGATCAAACGGCCGAACAAGAATCAGACAGTAGCGGGAATGATGATGGGAATACGGCCTCAGCCAACCCCGTGATAGAACCAACACCTGTGAGGGAGTTGTGCCTCCGCCCAGATGGCTGGCACACGCACATTGTTAGATGGGGGGATACATTAAGCTCAATTGCAAAAGAAACCGGCTATCCCGTTGATGATTTGAAAAAAGCCAACTGTCTTGTGACCGATCAAATTAATCGGGGTACAGGATTTTTCGTGCCTACTATGCTCGTTTCAAATCAAGGACAAACTGGTGGAGGCTCTACTCAGGCTCCCGTTGACCCAGGAAGCGTAGATCCGATCCCACCTAACTGCAACAATCACCCGGGGAATTGGTTGCCATATTATGTTCGGCAAGGGGATAACGTATTTAGAATGGCCCTGAACAGTAGCGTGTCGGTTGCGGATATTGTAGTTGCAAATTGCCTTCTTTCTGCGAGCCATGTTGTGGCCGGTCAAATTATTTATTTGCCACCCGACGCTTCTCAAGTGGCTGATGGTGGCTTTCCAATCGAAGATATTACGCCAGAGCCAACGCCGACGATCGTGGTCGAGCAACCTACGGCAACGCCAGTGCCACCGACCAATACACCGGTGCCAACTTTAGTTCCAACTGAAACTTCAACACCAGAAGCACCTTTGACCCCAACGGCCGTTGGGACTGAAGCACCCGCAGGGACATCTGAGCCGGAATTGACAAGCACCCCTGAAGCCACATCAACATCGGTTCCGCTCTTCACGCCAACTCCAATTCCTACGAATACGGCCGTTCCAATCTTCACAGCAACCCCGGAACCAACTGGAACTCTTGTCCCGACTGCAACGGAAGTTCCGACTGAGATTCCAACCGAAATCCCGACAGAAGTCCCAACTGAGACGCCTGTGACTCCGGAACCAACCTTAGAACCCACAGCGACCCTGGTTCCAACCGCAACGGAAGTTCCGACTGAGATTCCAACTGAAATCCCGACGGAAGTCCCAACTGAAATTCCCACCGAGGTGCCAACCGAAGTTCCTACAGAGGTTCCAACGGAAATTCCAACTGAGATACCTACCGAAATCCCGACCGAGATTCCAACTGAAATACCTACTGAGGTGCCGACGGAAGTCCCTACTGAAGAGGCCCTTGTCCCAGAACCTTTCCCAACCGAAGAACCTCCTCAGCCCCCAGAGGATGAAAACGAATCTGACGGGTGACGCTTAAATAGCCAACTTGCAACAAACTCCCCCTATATCCCTATAGTAATTGAACCCCAATTTACAAATAATTAATCGTTGTTAATTAAGATGCTCTTTGCTCTTGATGTGCGATAATTGTCAATGCAGATGGTGCTAATTTGCTTAGGCATAGGATCAATAATGGAACAAGCAAAGGATACTGAAATAATTGTCGAATTGAAGCCTAATCCAGAAAGTAGCTGGTCGGCCGAACCTGAGATGTTTGACTGGCTCATTAATCGATTTGGGGTTGAATTTGTACGGAATCGGCTTCAAGATCAGATTAAACACGCCAACAAAATATTCGACCGCGGCCGACGCTTGCTCCATATCGAAAACTCCGAATGGATCATGGTTGTTTTGTATTGGGGGCTCAAAATAATCGGTCTTTATGATCGAGGCTACAAAAACTTTTTTGATATCCAAACGGTTGAAAACGAAGTTCGGATAAAAAATCTGCCGGATGCGTTTGATGGCTACCGTATTTTGCATCTGAGCGATTTGCATCTGGATATCGACATCAACCTAAAGCATGCGATTGCCAAAGTAATCGAGCCGGTTGAGTATGATTTGGCACTTGTTACAGGCGATTACCGTGCGAGTACGGGCGGGTCGTATCAGCTAGCCATCGATGAGACGGTGGCCTTCATGCAGAACCTTCCGGAGCCCGTTTATGCGATTTTAGGCAATCATGATTTTATCGAGTTTGTAAAACCACTCGAAGAATATGCGGGACTTACCTTCCTCGTCAACGAGTCGCTCCCAATCGAAAAAGACGGGGACGTGATTTGGCTGTCCGGTGTTGACGATCCAAATATGTATCAGCTGGATAATTTGAAAAAGGCCTACGCCAATGTGCCCGAAGATGCGGTAAAAATCCTGATGTCACATTCGCCAGAAACATGGAAAGAGGCGGCCGACCTCGGCGTCGATTTCATGATGGCCGGTCATACGCACGGTGGGCAAATATGCCTGCCGGGTGGGATCCCAATTATCTTGCATGCGAAATGCCCGCGCACCTTCGTCAATGGGCCATGGAAACACAAAAACATGCAGGCCTACACCTCACCGGGAACAGGGGGATGCGGTGTGCCAGTACGCTTTAACTGCCCTCCAGAAATCACGATTCACACCTTGCGCAAAGCCTAGCGATTTACAATTATTGGTTTTCGATTGACGATTGGCCAATGTCAGTTCGGAACTCAGCTTTGTCGAAATTCACTTTCTTGATCCCCAGATAAGCTGAATCAAGTGCCTGTTGCAGATTGTCTCCGGTGCCGGTGACGGCTAGAACACGGCCGCCGCTCGTCACAATTTGTCCATCTGCCATTTTGGTCCCTGCATGAAAAACGGTGGCCCCAGCTACACCGTCCAACCCAGAGATCGCCATCCCTTTGGTGTAACTGCCAGGATACCCACCTGATGCCATGACCACCGTCGCGGCCGAACCTGCATGATTTTCAACCTTTACTTGGTCAAGTCGCCCGTCAATGGCGGCGAGCATAATTTCTGCGAGATCGCTTTTTAGCATCGGTAGAACCACTTGTGTTTCAGGATCGCCAAAGCGACAGTTAAACTCAAGCGTCTTGATGCCGTTTGGGGTTAACATGATGCCTGCATACAGGACCCCCACATACGGATGGCCCCGTTTTGCCATCCCATCTACCGTTGGCTGAACTACTTTCTCCATAACTTCAGCGATAACTTCTGGGCCAACTTCAGGCACAGGGGCATACGCACCCATCCCGCCTGTATTTGGCCCCAAATCGCCGTCATACGCCCGTTTGTGGTCGCGTGAGTGAATGAGTTGCTTTGCCGTTTTGCCGTCGCAAATCGCCAATAATGACAGTTCAGGGCCGGTTAACCGTTCTTCGATCACAACCTGATCTCCGGCCGCACCAAACCGTTTGTCATCCATCATTTCAGCAACGGCCGCCATAGCTTGCTCTTTGTTATCACAGACGATGACCCCTTTTCCGGCCGCGAGCCCACTGGCTTTGACAACGACCAAATGGTCAATCGAGTCTAAATAGGTCAGCGCTTCGGCTTTGTCAGTAAACGCACCGTATTCGGCCGTGGGAATCCCCATCTCTGCCATAAAGTCTTTGCTGTAAGCTTTTGACGATTCTAACTGAGCCGCCATCTGTGACGGGCCAAAAATTTTCAGGCAGGCCGCTTGAAACGCATCGACTATGCCCAAAGATAAAGGGACTTCTGGCCCGACGGCCGTAAGCTCAGCCCCTTCTTTTTGGGCGATGGCTAATAGCCCGTCGATATCTTCAACATTGGCCGGTACAGACCTGCATGATGCCAATCCATCCTGTGCGGGCCAGCTTGTTCCACCGTTTCCCGGGGCAACAACGACCTCACTCACCACGCTCGACTGAGCCAATTTCCATGCCATTGCATGCTCACGCCCACCACTGCCTATTACTAAAACTTTCATAAACGGCTGTTAGCTATTTGCCATTAGCTATTAGCCAAAAGCTAACAGCCAAAAGCCAAGAGCTACTCTCCCCACATCTTTTCAAATTCGTATTTGTTTCTGTCCGTCTCAAATAGCCAATCGGGCACTTCAAGCGGGTATTCTCCAGAGAAACAGGCGTGACAATAGCCTGAATCTTCTTGATTCGATGTTTCGCGTACCGCTTCTTCCATGCCGGGCAAAGAGAGGTACGCCAGAGAATCGGCACCAATCCGGCGGCGGGTCCCTTCTAGATTAAATTGATGCGCAATAAGCTGGTTGTAGGTCGCCATGTCGATCCCCATAAAACAAGGGTGCTTGACCGGTGGGGATGATACCCGAACATGGACTTCGCTGGCACCAGCTTCCCGAAGCATTTCGATGATCGGTCCAATTGTGTTTCCGCGAACAATTGAATCATCCATCAAAATTACTCGTTTGCCACGCAGATTGCCCGGCAACGGATTGTATTTGAGGCGGACTTTTTCTTTGCGCATGTCATTGTCGGGCTGGATAAAGGTCCGGCCGATGTAGCGATTTTTTGTCAGCCCTTCGTTGAACGGAATGCCACTCTGCTGGCTGTAACCAATCGCGGCCGGGATGGCAGAGTCAGGTACACCCATCACAAAATCTGCTTCAACGGCCGATTCTTCTGCCAGCTTCGCCCCCATCCGTTGGCGAACATCATGGATGATTTGCCCTTCAAACTTTGAGTCTGGACGCGCAAAGTAAACATATTCAAAAATGCACAGCGCCTTTTTGGTTGAGTCTACTCCGTGAATTGAAGTCACTCCGTTTTTATCGAGCCGAACAATTTCACCAGGCTCCACATCCCGCACAAATTTGGCTCCGACGGTCAAAATTGCGCACGATTCTGAGGCGACAACATAGCCGTCATCAAGCTCTCCGATGCACAGCGGCCGCAGACCCAGCGGGTCGCGCATGGCGTACAGCCCTTCGGCCGTCATCACAACGAGGCTGTATGCCCCTTCAGCTACCTGCATAAATGCTTTTAGATGGGGTTCCCACCGGCCGCCAGCCTCTGGTTTTGTGTTTGCTTTTACTTTGGCGGCACCGTTAACACTGCCGGTGTAGTGGCCGTTTCCGTTTAGAACGGTGAGTGGGATCGATTCTTCCTCTTTGATCTCTTGCCACACACTAGGCGGTGACGCCAAAACCTGAGTGATTACCTCGCTGTCTGTTGTTGCCGAGAGGCCAACGCCACGTTCTAGCAAAATACGACGCAGGTCGAGCGCGTTGGTCAAGTTGCCGTTATGGCCCAGTGCCAACGGTCCGTTGATCGTTTCAACTAGGGTTGGCTGTGCATTGCGCACGTGGCTCGATCCGGTTGTTGAATAGCGAACGTGTCCGATCGCCATCGTTCCAACAAGTTTCTTGATGTGCTCTTCGCGGAACACTTGCGGCACAAGCCCCATGTCCCGATGCATATGGGTCATTTCCCCGTCCCATGTACAAATCCCCGCACTTTCTTGTCCCCGATGTTGCAAGGCGTGCAGTCCAAAAAAAGTCATCCGGCCGACATCGCGGCTGGGTGCATACACGGCAAAAATGCCGCATTCGTCGTGAAACTTGTCGTCTTCGTACCAGTTATCGTTCATAAAAAGGATAAAGAGTAAAGGATGCAAAGATAAAAGGGATGCCCGGTTTCCCCTCTAGCCATTTTCATTTACGCTTTTTCTCGCTTCTAGCAACTTCTCTTTCACTGCCAATCTGTTAGCTCCAATCGTTGTCAAATGCCCCATTTTACGGCCGGGGCG
>JAHDGV010000691.1 GCA_020631655.1 Chloroflexota bacterium
TCGTAATTGAGAATTTCTTGTTGAGTCGGCCGGAGTTTCATACTAAAAGTATACTTGCTATGTTCCCAAAGAAAAACGAAGTTTGAAAGATTGAAGCGTGCTATTTGCGCTTAAACCGGCATCCCCATCAGGTCAGTTTTGCCGTTGCGTCGCACAGCTCCCGGTGATTGACCGATTGCTCGCTTAAACGCCCTGCTAAATGCAGCCTCTGATTGATACCCTAGCTGTTCCCCAATTTCCCCCACTGATTCATCCCGCTCTTGAAGCCACCCCAGCGCCACATCCATTCGCCAACTGGTTAAATATTGCATCGGTGTTTCCCCTACCAAACGCTTAAAACGGGCCGCAAACGCTGAGCGAGACATCGCAACCTCTTGTGCCAGTGTTTCAACCGTCCACTGGCGTGCCGGGTCTTGTTGAATGAGCAAAATCGCTTGCCCAATTTGTTTGTCTTTGAGTGCACCCAGCCAGCCGGTCTGGGCAGAAGGATCGGCCGCCAACCATGAACGGATCGCTTGGATCACTAAAATATCGGCCAGTCGGGTAATCACCGTCTCTCCACCCGGATGCAAAGCTTGGGCTTCATGTGCCATCAGCCGCAACGAGCTCTGAATCCACTCAAAATGGGTCGATTGCCAAGATTCGATGATGATCGATTTTGGCAAAAGCCGAATAAGTCGATGGGCGGCCGGGTGATCAAATCGAACCACAACGCAAATCATGCCGGACGGTTCCCCACCCCCATCGAGCCGCAACAGTTCATAGCGCTCACTCACCATCTTGCGAGGCGCATCAAAAAGATCGATAGGTGTTACGTCTAGACTGCTAGATACCCTGTGCCCGCTCCCACTTGGCACAAGTGCAAAATCACCCATCCGCAAGAGAGTAGGTTCCCGGCCGTCAATTTCAAGCCAACCTTGCCCCGAAATGACAATGTGGCAAATGAAGCAGTTGGCAAAATAAGGAATGGCAAGCCCCCATGGAGCAGTCATCTCAGACCGACTGTAGAGAACACTGTCCATATGTAAAAAATGGAGTGCTTCTCCCAGTGGATCGGCCGAAGATGGCCAAATATCATGATTTTCATCTGTTGCTGATCGGTCCATAATTTTCAATATACAGTGCCATAGTTTTTATTGCAACACCACAACTTTGGACGATTGAGCAAAAAACAAAGCCTAACGAGCATTCAAAAGATCGATTGCAACTGCTAAATTAAACGCATGATGATTTTTGGGAGCTTATATTCAACAAGTGAAAAACTATGAACACAAATAAAAATGCAAAAAAGCTCCTGATATTTGGAGCAACCGGATCAATCGGCCGCGAGTTAGTTAACCAAGCCCTTGAATCTGGTTATCAAGTCTCAGCCTTTGTACGCAATCCAGCCAGTCTGAAAATTGACCACGGCCGGTTCAGGGTCATACAGGGGGATGTACTTGTCCCTGAGTCGATTACGGCCGCAATGAAAGATCAAGATGCGGTTCTAATCGCTCTAGGGGCGGGCAAACGCTTGCTCGGAAAAGTGCGTTCAGCAGGAACCCAAAACATCATTCAAGCGATGCACGAGGCCGGGGTAAAGCGCTTGATCTGCCAAACAACCTTAGGCATTGGAGACAGCCGTGGCAATCTAGACTTTTACTGGAAGTGGCTGATGTTTGGAGGGCTTCTCAGAGGTGTCTATTTAGATCACACGCTCCAAGAGAAACTAATCAAAGAAAGCGGACTTGATTGGACCATTATCCGGCCCGGATCGTTTACAGATGGGCCGCTTACCGGCCGGTATCAGCACGGTTTCAGCGGGGATCAAAAAACGACAATCAAAATATCTCGGGCTGATGTGGCTGATTTTATGATGAAGCAGTTGGTTGATAACAGCTACCTGCATGCAACGCCGGGGCTGGCATATTAACAAAAGGAGCAATGAAACATGTCACTAGAACTACTCTTTCAAACAGCTTTAGGGGTCTCAATCCTACTTTGCGGCCTCGTCAGCGGTATTGTCTTAATCTTTGCCATTGTTGTGATGCCGGGGATCGGCCGTTTAGACGATCAGGGTTTCCTCAAAGGATTTCAGGTAATTGATGGGGTCATCCAAGATAACCAGCCGATATTTGGCCTCGTTTGGGGCGGCTCGGTCATAGTGCTCCTCGCAGTCACAGTTTTTGCCTTTTGGCAACTAACGGGGAGTGACCTTTTTCTTCTCATCTGCGCCACTTCTATTTTTATTGCGGCTCAGCTGGTCACGGCAACCGTCCATCTGCCAGCCAACAATCGGGTTGCC
>JAHDGV010000692.1 GCA_020631655.1 Chloroflexota bacterium
GGGTCTAGCAAAATCCCCTCTTTTTGGGCAACCAGTTCAATCGCCTCTTTCTCGGCCGAAGTTAAATTGCCGTACCCTGGCTCCGCATACTCATCGTTGATCTCGATCCGATCCATCACGTTGACCATTTCTAGCCCCAGATGGGCGGCGGTTGCGGTGGCTAAGGCACCAACTTGAGCTTTGAGCTCAGCGGCTGATCGGCTCACACTAATCCCATAAAGCTGTGACCGAACGTTATAAATATGTGCACCCAGCACAATACCGGCCTGCGTACCGCCACTGCCAGATGCAAAAACAATCGTATCAACGTTCAGAGACATTTCTTTGAGCTGACAGCTCAGCTCCTCCATCGCTTTGACATAGGCGGCTGTGCCAACCACGTTTGATCCACCTAACGGAATTTGATAGCTCGTATGCCCAATCGAATTTTGTTGAGCCTCTACTCGATCCATAACCTCGGCCGGGTCTTCTCCGTTGGTCCAAGTAATATGCGCCCCAAATAGTTTGTTGAGCAACATGTTGCCGGTTAAATGATCCGGCTTGTCCCCTCGGAGCACAAGGCTACAACCCATACCGGCTCGCGCGGCGGCGGCGGCCGTTTGGCGACAGTGATTGCTCTGTAGACCGCCGGTTGTAATCACATGATCACACCCTTGCGCCTGAGCCTCTGCCAGCAAATATTCGAGTTTGCGGGTTTTGTTTCCGCCACCACCCAAACCGGTTAAATCATCTCGCTTAATATACAACTCTGACCCCTTGAGCAGACTGCTTAAACGGGGCATCGGCTCAATTGGGGTCGGTAATTGGGCAAGTGAAATTTTATTCGGGTAGTTTGGTTTCATTATGGTGCGGTCTATTGCTTACCGTTGTCTTCCTCGCCTTCGTCAAACCAAGGGGGAGGATTTTTAAATAGCTGATCGGCCGGATGCGGTTTTTCAGGCACTTTGATTTCCCCATACTGTTTCTCAAAGTTCGTGACATTGGTTTCAAGCGCTTTTAAGAATGATTTGGCATGAATGGGGGACATGATGATGCGTGAAACGATTTCCCCTTTAGGTGTACGGGGAAGCACTTGGGCGAAATCGAGAATCATTTCGGCCGGGGTGTGGGTAATGAAAGCGATGTTGGCGTAGTTGGCTTTTAAATCTTTGGGAAACTCGATTGTGACCCGTTTTTGTGGTTTTTTTGGTTGTTGTTTTTCTTTGCTCATGTCTATTGGCTGTTCCTAATAACTTTAAGATATCTTTAAGTCCGTACGGCTTCAGTCCAGTTCGGATACGAGCCGTTAAGATGATAACCCGCAGGGGGGATTGGGGCGAATTTGCCTAGGCAACCTTTACGCTGGAGGATAACGAGTGTTTCAACGCCAACGCGGTTCATATCTTTAAGCTTGCGGGGGTAAGTTTGAATGATAGAATCTTGCCTGACCTGCTTTTGGCCTGTGCCTTGCAGGGGGTTCACTAACACATTCAAAGTCATCGTATTTTAGCTGTATCACATTATGGATGAGGAAAAAAAGCCTGATCAGGGGGACTTGATCACTCGTGGGATCGCACTGTTTAACACGTTGCCCATCGGCACGCTTTTCGTGTCGGGCACAATTATGTTTTTGCTGGGATTGGGTTTGAACGGCTGGCAAACTTGGCAACCTCCGGCCGAAATTCACTTTGTACCGGCCGAGCCAACGCCGACTCCGTTGCCAACATCAACACCGGAACCGGTTAATGTTTTTATTAACGGAGAGGTAGCCGAGCCAGGCATCTATCAACTGCCGTTTGATGCGCGGGTTCAAGAGCTGATCGCACTGGCCGGTGGATTCACGACAGAGGCATTTGCAGACGTGGTCAATTTGGCCCAGCCACTAACCGATGGCATGCACGTTTATGTTCCGGCCGTGGGGGATGAGCAAGCTGTTATCCCTTTGGTTTCAACGCCGCCATCTACCACCAAAGCGGAAGGTGAGTCGGCCGGTGGGTTGATTGACATCAACAGAGCCAATAAAAGCCAACTTGAGACACTGCCGGGGGTGGGGCCAAGTACGGCCGAGAAAATTTTAATTCACCGAGAAGACAACGGCCCTTTTGCTTCGATTGAAGCGATCATGGATGTGTCTGGAATTGGCCCAGCAAAATTTGAAAAAATGGCTGATTTCATAACAGTAAACGAGTAAAAAACGATCAATGTAAAAATTCCGATATTGGACTTTAGATTTGTTGACACTGTAGTATGAGTTTGCTATTATCCTGTTCCGCTGGGGACGTGGTGTAGTGGTTAACACGTCG
>JAHDGV010000693.1:0-214 GCA_020631655.1 Chloroflexota bacterium
ACCCATGAACTCAACCATCCATTCTTCATTTACAGTGGCCGCAGGTAGCTTTGTTGTCGGCAAGATGAGAGCGTCCAACCCCGCCATCTGCTCTGCCAGACTCGCTCTTACGGCCGGGATATACCCACGCACAATATCAAGATAGCTAAACGCCGGAACAGGAGGCTCGTCCCCAAGTTGGGACCCAAGCGGTCCGGCCACGTCAGGTCCAACC
>JAHDGV010000693.1:224-2280 GCA_020631655.1 Chloroflexota bacterium
GCTCCAAGATTGCACTGATCGTTGTGGGTACGTCAATCTGCTGGAGATAAGCGCCAAGCAGATGGGTTGTTTCCGGCAAGACCACCCCAAAGCCGGATGGAATTGAATCTGCCAGCCCCCAGATCGACACGTCAACAATCTCTCCACCGGCCGCTTCGATTCTGCTGAGCACGTTGTCCATCATCTTGGCAACTTCAGGATGATTGCCGGTTAAAAACGCTTCACGATCAACGCCTAGGCGCACCCCTTTCCAGTTTTTAAGCATTGCCGGTTGGCCTAATTTGGGTTGATGGGTTGTGTCGGCATCAAGTGGGTCAACTCCGGCGATGATGTCTAGAATGACGGCCGCATCCCCCGGTGTACGCGCAATTGGGCCGACACAGTCGCACGTGGTTGACAACGCCATCAGCCCGCCCCGGCCGACCCGCCCCATCGTTGGCTTGAGACCAACCACTCCGCAAAGCGCGGCCGGAATGCGGATCGATGCGCCGGTATCTGTGCCGATGGCGGCCGCGCACAAGCCGGTCGCCACAGCCACCGCTGACCCGCCGCTTGAGCCACCTGAAATCACGGCCGGGTCATACGGGTTTTGCACAAATCCATAGTGTGGATTTTGGCTGGTGATCCCAAACGCAAATTCATGCATGTTGGTCTTGCCCAAAATAATCGCTCCGGCCGCTTTGAGCTTGGTGATGACGGTGGCGTCGGCCGTGGGCACATGGTTGGCTAGCGCGGCTGAGCCGCCGGTTGTTTTTAATCCGGCCGTATCAAGGTTGTCTTTGACTGCAATTGGCATCCCGTGCAGTGGGCCCAAATCTGTGCCGGAGGCCAACAGCGCATCGAGGCGGGCCGCTTCTTGCATGACGGCCGGTTCGTCAACCGTGATAAAGGCATTTAGATCGCCGTATTGCCGGATGCGCTCAAGGTAAATTTGAGCCAGTTTTATCGATGTGAGAGAGCCATCTCTTAACTTGCTCGCCAACTGCGTCAGCGGCAGATGGGCGATCTTGGCGTTTTCATCGTTTTGGTCGAGGGGATTTGACATGGTTTTCTCCTAGTTGTTTCGAAAGTAATCAAAGGCTTGCAGTCTAGTGCGATCCCGGCTTCGACAAGCTCAGCCTACCCTTTAACGGTGGAGCCCTGAGCTTGTCGAAGGGTGACTTCGCTCTAGAAAACTACTCATGCTCGTATTTCTAAAAATTTGTGAATCTGTTCCGTTGCAACCGCATCGCTGATCTCACCCTGATGAACAATGGCACCTTTCTCAAGCACAAAAAAGTGGTCGGCCGTTTGCAGAGCAAAATCGAGATGTTGCTCAACGATCAGGGCGGTCGCTTGGTGCTCAGCGCAATAGGTTCGGATGAGCTCACCCATCGCCGTGACGATTGAGGGCTGAACCCCTTCAGTCGGTTCATCGAGCAATAAAAGGGATGGGGTCCGCATCAGAACTCTGGCAAGCGACAGGATTTTTTGTTCACCGCCGCTAAGCGTGCCAGCCTTTTGCTGTAACCGCTCAGTCAGAATCGGAAAAGGCTCCATCCAGCGCTTAACCTTGCCCGCCTGCCACTGCCGCTCGTTGCCGATCTGCAAATTTTCCGCGACGGTCAAATTGGGAAAGACTCCTTTTTCTTGCGGCATGTAGCCGATCCCCATGCGGGCGATGGCGGCCGCTTTCCGGCCGACGAGCGTTTGCCCGCCAAACTGCAGTGCCCCCGCCTGAGGTGGAATGAGGCCGATAAAGGTTTTGACCAGTGTGCTTTTTCCGGCTCCGTTGCGCCCTAGCAGGGCTGAAATTTTCCCGGCCGGTAACTCTAAATCGATCTGGTGAATGACTTTTGTTTCACCATAGCTCACCGATAAATCTTTGGCATTCAGACTACTCACGGGTCACCTCCGCTGGGATTGATCGGCCCAGATAAACCGCCTGCACCGCTTCATTCGCCTCGATCTCAGTCATGTCCCCTTCAGCTAAGACATGCCCCTTGTGCAACACGGTCACCAGGCCGCCCAGCGCATGCACAAAGCCGATGTCATGCTCAATCACAATCACCGGAAT
>JAHDGV010000694.1 GCA_020631655.1 Chloroflexota bacterium
TCGCTCGGCCGTTGGGTGCTGATTATGGTTGATTTTAAGTCATGGGTCGTTGCTGGGTGGGGACAGCTGTCGTTTCTTTGATCTCTTTCAAAACGATGCTGGTTTTCATCTTGTCAACGGCCGGAGTTGGCATCAGGACATCCATCAGAAAATAGTCTAGATGTTCCCGATCATGAGCCACAACCTTTAGTAAATAATCGGCACCACCGGTCAAACGATGGCATTCCAGCACTTCGGGCAACGCTTGAATCGCTTCGTCAAAATCTGCGACCTCCTGACGATCGTGGGTGCCTAAAGTAACCTCTACAAAACAAAGTAAATTTAGGTCTAAATGCTTGCGGCTTAGGATGGCGACAAAAGATTCGATAAATCCTTGGTCTTCCAATTTTTTAAGCCGTTTTTGCACACCCGATGTCGAGAGCTCAACCAAATCTGTTAGTTCAGAAATAGTTAGACGTGAATTGCCTTGAAGTGCTTCTAAAATGATGCGGTCATTTTTATCCATATCCATTTGATACCTTTGCCTGTTTTAAGGAATAAATTTCCTGCTTTCTATTTTCCACAGAAATCTTTATTTACCAAAATGGCTGAAATTGGATATTTTTAACCGATCTGCATTTCTAATAGTAAATAAAAAATCTGAAAATGCAATAGTCAAAAATAAAATGTTTCTAAAATTAGAATTTTGGTAACAAAAAATCACATTCCGGCTTGGGGGTTGACTTGTGGGCAAACACGGATACAATGCAAATTGTGAACGGTCGCACAAAAAATGTATTACGTTTTTTGATGAATAAAAAAATCCCCCAAAAAAAGTATGACTGAAGAACAAAAAACAAATGAGTTCGAAGAACGCATCCAGCGCGGTGAAAAAATAGAGCCAGGCGATTGGATGCCGGAAAAATACCGGAAACAATTGATCCGGATGATTTCGCAACATGCGCATAGTGAAGTGATTGGGATGCTCCCCGAAGGAAAATGGATTCCACATGCACCCAGCCTGCGGCGTAAAATGATTTTGATCGCTAAGGTTCAGGACGAAGCGGGGCACGGGCAATATTTGTATCACGCGGCCGAGACTTTGGGTGCCACGCGTGAAGAGCTGTATCAGGCATTTCTCGACGGCCGGGCCAAATATTCGAGCATTTTTAACTATCCCAGCATGTCTTGGGCCGATGTTGGTATGATCGGCTGGCTGGTTGATGGGGCGGCGATCAAAAACCAGACGATGCTGGCCCAGTGTTCTTACGGCCCATACTCCCGAGCGATGGTGCGCATCTGCGCTGAAGAAACATTCCACCACAAGCAGGGGAAAGAGATGGTGCTGAAATATGCGGCTGGAACACCAAAACAGCGGGAAATGGTGCAAGACGCCCTTAATCGCTACTGGTGGCCATCTTTGATGATGTTAGGGCCGCACGACTCAGAATCAACCAATACGCCTCAGCTCGTGAAATGGGGAGTCAAAACCAAAACAAACGACGAAGTTCGCCAAGAATTTATTGCGGAAACGGCTCCAGAGCTAATCGCCAGCGGTCTGTCTATTCCAGATCCAGATCTGCACGAAGATGAAAACGGTGTGTGGCACCACGGCCCAATTGATTGGGATGAATTCTGGAACGTGGTGAAAGGGAATGGTCCCTGCAACGCTGAACGCTTGGGTATGCGCCAAGCGGCGCACGATAACGGCGAATGGGTCCGTGACGCGCTTGAGGCGTATTCTGAAAAGAAATATGGAGCGAAAGCATTTGTTTAGAGCTGATCAGCTAATTAGCTAATCAGCCGATCAGCTTAACCATGGCTCGTTGGGAAGTATTCAAAAAAGACAATCAAAGAAAACCGTATCAGGCGGTAGGCTCGGTTCATGCGGTTGATCCTGAGCACGCGTTGCACAATGCCAAAAACGTGTTTGTGCGCCGCCCGGCCGCGGTGAGTTTGTGGGTGGCTCCGGCCGCTGCGATTTTCTCTCGCTCGGCCGAGGAGCTTGAAGGGAATCCGGTAAGCAAAACGACGGGTGATTCAAACCAAACGTTTAAAGTGTTTCGCAAAGCGAGCAATCGGCGCTCGATGACCTTTATGGATCACATTGGAGACGTTTCGGCCGAGAATGCAGAGTCCGCGCTGGCCCAAGCCATCGAACAGTTTGCTGACAAGCCCGGGCTGGCTTGGTGGGTAATCCCGGCCGAAGCCATCACCGCAAGCGAAGATGGAGTTGAAGAGGCTTGGTTTAATCCGGCCGCTACCAAAACGTACAAACAACAATCTCAATACGGCTTTGT
>JAHDGV010000120.1:0-3649 GCA_020631655.1 Chloroflexota bacterium
AGTCAGCTGAAAAACCCATTTTCGGACCAAGTACTAGAACCTTGGTACTAGTACACCAGATGCCCAAAAATCGCATTCAGATATACTCAAATCGGAATTTGCCAATGGGTTTGATTAGGGGACCTTTGGGATTGCGAACAGTTGACAATACAGGGAATCAAGGAACTAACTTGTGTAGTTGGAATAGGTGCTTCGGCCGGAGGGCTGGAGGCGCTTGAGCGTTTTTTCAGGGCTGTGCGCCCCCATGCAAATGTGGCCTATGTCGTTGTGCAACATTTATCCCCTGAATTCAAAAGCATGATGGGGGAGATTTTAGGGAGACTGACCGACCTAGACATCCAGCCGATTGCAGATCAAATGGAGCTTAAGCCAGACACCATCTATTTGAATGTGCCCCGTACCAAGCTAACGGTGCAAAACGGCCGGTTCCAGCAAACGGCCATCAGCGACGGTGATGGAGAGAATATCTTCAAACCGATAGACACATTTTTTGAGAGCTTGGCCCAGGCTTATTCAAAAAACGCAGTTGGGGTTATCTTGTCCGGCACCGGCTCAGACGGCCGGCAGGGGGTTCGGCATATCGCGCAGGCAGGCGGCTTGGTTCTAACCCAAGATTTAAACAGCGCCCTATTTGGTGCCATGCCCCAAGCGGCCCGTGAAATGATCCCCTACAGCTTAGAGCTATCGCCAGAGGAGATGCCGGAGCTGATTCAGGATTACATTCGTGATCCTGAAAGCATCAATCCCATATTTTTAAACATGGCAGAGGTTGACCTACTGACCGAAGAAACCGCCCTCTCATTCATGCTGTCGCTGTTACAACGCAAATTCCAAACCGATTTTACCCGGTACAAACCGCAAACAATTATTCGGCGGCTAGAGCGTCGCATGGCGCTCGATAGTGCAACCAGCTTGGTTGATTATGCGCGCAAAGCACAGCAGGATGATGAGCTTCTCGATCAAATCTACAGGGAGTTGTTGATTGATGTAACTCGTTTTTTCCGGGATCCAGAAGCATTTACGTGGCTTGAAACCCATATCATCCCGCAACTGGTTAATGATAAACCGGACAAATCACAGCTCAGGATCTGGATTGCGGCCTGTTCTTCCGGCGAAGAGGCCTATTCACTGGCGATGCTTTTTTTGGAAGAAATTGAGAGGCAGGATAAACAGCTGGACCTTCGTATATTTGCAACTGATATTCACCAAAGCTCAATAGATATCGCCTCGAAAGGGCTTTTTTCGGTTGATGCCTTGGATCAGATACCCTACACACTCAGCAAAAAATATTTTGAAACATATGCCAACCATATCAAGGTAACCAAAAAGCTTAGACAAACCATCGTCTTCTCTATGCACGATTTACTGAGCACCCCCTATTTTGGTAACCAAGATCTGATTACTTGCCGCAATATGCTGATCTATATCCGGCCGCAATCTCAAGAAGATATTTTGCATCGATTCACGGCCGCGTTAAATGTCAACGGGTATCTGTTTTTAGGCCCCAGCGAGCATTTAAGTAACCAAATTGCGCGGAATTTTGAAACGTTAAGCCGACATTGGCGGGTGTTTCAAAAGGTCAGCGAATCGTACGTCACACCGGCCGCCATTGCCACCAATGCAAATATTCATCTACCCAAATATTTGCAAAGCCAACCAACCCAATCACCCACGATGGTTTATCAGGGATGGGAACCCGCCCTGCTTAAAGCGCTGATCCCGGCCGGATTTGTATGCAACGACTTGGGAGAGCTCAAAGAAATCTACGGGAAAGGGAAAAACTACCTCAACTTTTCGATTGGCAAAGTTAATCTCAACTTAACCGAGCTACTGTCAGATAGTTTAGCCATCGGGTTGCGCAACGGGTTGGCCCAAGCACAGCGGAAAAAGAGTGAAGTTGAAATCTCGAACATTCAGGTCAACGGTGAAGATGGGATTGAAATCATCAACCTGCGCGTCATCCCGTTTGAACAAGAGACGGGCAGCCAAGAACAAGAAAAACAAGAAATCTTTTACCTAGTTGTATTGGACGAGGTGCGAAATTTGGGGCAAATGGCCCCCTTGGATCCGGCCGAAATTTCTCCCCATGAGTTCAACGAGCTACACAGCCTGAAGCTTGAGCTAGCATTTACCCGTGAGAGTTTGCAGGCGACTCTAGAGGAGGTTGAAACCTCGAACGAGGAGCTTCAATCTTCGAACGAAGAGCTAACGGCCGCCAACGAGGAATTGCAGAGCACCAACGAAGAGCTGAGCTCCGTAAACGAGGAGCTGTACACGGTTAATGCGGAATATCAGGATCAAAATCGCCGATTAAATCAGCTGTTTAACGACAAACACAATTTAGAGCGGGCCAGCGGAGTCTTAACCATTTTCTTGGACGAGGATCTTGCGATTCGTGAGATGACCCCGGCCTGCTACCAGATATTTGACCTGATCGATGCGGACATCGGCCGGCCGATCAGCCAGTTCACAACCGTTATAGGCTTAAACGAGGCAACGTTGCAGCATCTAGTGTCAACGGCTTTGGACGGGCAGCAAACGGCCGTGGAGACAGTCTCGAGCAAGCAGGTCCCCATGCTCTTGACCGTTATCCCTTATCAAGGTGACCACAATAGATTAAACGGGGTGATCTTAAATTTTGTCGATTTAACCTTAATCCGTCAGCTTGAAACTGAAAATCGAGAGATGCACAGCATTGCAGACAGCGTCCCGGTTCTAATGACCCATATCGGCAAAGATTTGCGCTACCGGTATGTAAATGATCATTTTCTAACGCTAACTGGCAAACGGCGTGAAGAGGTGATTGGCCAACATCCCAAAGACGTGATTGGGGAAGCCCATGCCCAACTTTTAAAACCCTATCATGATCGTGCTTTACAGGGGGAACATGTCGAATTTATCAATGACTCTTTTATGAGGGATAAAGGTCGATACGCTAAAAACAACTTTTTCCCCAACTGGATCGACGGTGAAGTAGAGGGCTTTTATTGTTTTGCGATTGAGGTAACTGAATTTGAAATTGCCCGACAAAAATCGTTGAATGAACTAAGGGTGAGCGAAGCACGCTATAAATCGATTATTGAAACGCAACCTCAATTGATATGTCGCTGGCGGCCGGATGATTTTACAATCGTATTCTCCAATCAGAATTGTGTAGATTATTATGAAAAAGATCACGTTCAACCCGGATCGATCTTAACTGATGGCTTTTCATCGGAATACACTGAGATTTTCAAAGAAAAGTTAGCCATTCTGCTTGAGTCTGGCGAGCCACAGACGATGGAAGAAACACGAGTCGGATCTGACGGGAAAAAACGGGTCACCATCTGGACAGACACTCCCATTTATGATGCAGAGGGCAAAATTGTTGAAATTCAGGGGATCGGCCGAGATGTCACAGCCGAGCGTGAAGCTCAACAAGCACTTGAGATTAGCGAAGCCAAGTATCGCTCTGTTCTCGAAACGCAGTCAGAGATGATTTTGCGCTTCCGGCCGGATGATTACACCTTAACTTACTTTAATCCAGCTTATGACAAGTTCTTTGGTGCAGGTAAATATGATTTTTATTTGGGACAAAACCTGCTTACCAACATGGACCCTGATGGAATTGAAGCTTTCAAAGGGCATGTGGCGAAGCTAGTTGAGACCA
>JAHDGV010000120.1:3749-14353 GCA_020631655.1 Chloroflexota bacterium
GACCCTGATGGAATTGAAGCTTTCAAAGGGCATGTGGCGAAGCTAGTTGAGACCAGGGAACCCCAAGTAATTGAAGAAGTTCATGCGTGGAAGGATGGAGAAAAACGGATCACCGTTTGGACCGACACCCCAATTGTTGATGGAGATGGAAATGTCGTTGAGATACAGGGGGTCGGCCGTGACGTCACGGCCGAGCGGCAAGCACAAAAAGAGCTAGAGATTGCCTATGGGCAAATATCCGATTTGTTTAACAATTTACCGGCCTGGGT
This sequence comes from Chloroflexota bacterium, assembly GCA_020631655.1. GTDB lineage: Bacteria > Chloroflexota > Anaerolineae > Promineifilales > Promineifilaceae > WTJY01. The sequence continues at coordinate 4,019 of JAHDGV010000120.1, forward strand.
TTCTATCATTAACCGCGAGTATCAGTTTGAATTTTTGAACGATTACTACCAAACAAACCTTGGCGTAGACCCGAACGAAAGCATTGGCAAGCCGATATGGGAGTTAAGCGGGCCGGATCTATTTGAAAAAGAAAAGCCCTATTATGATCGTGCCTTAAACGGAGAAACGGTCCAATACTACAGCTCGATCGAGGAAAATGAATTTGAGTTTCATGCCGACCTGCGGCTTATCCCGAGAAAACGCGGGGACGAGGTTGTTGGCTTTTATTTAATGGGATCCAATATCACGGAGATAAAAATGTCTCAGAAGGAGCTGAGCTCTGCGCTAGGCAGACTGGAGGCGATCAACGATGGGCTTCCGGTCTGGATATCGATCATCGATAAAGATCATGTATTCCGCTACATGAACAGCTTCTATCATGAAACGCTGGGAATCGATATTGAGGCAAGTTTAGGGGAACCGGTAAAACAAGTTCTGGGTGAAACGATCTACTCGATTGGCAAGCCATATTATGACCAAGCCTTAAAAGGTGAAACGGTTACTTACTTAAACTACACGGGTCAGAACCGCAAAGAAAAAGTCGGGCTGGTTACCCTTGTACCCGAAAACGCAAATGCTGAAAGCGATTATTTTTACGTGATTGCTATTGATATTTCTGATCAAATTGATGCCCAGAACAAATTAGAAGATGCTCTGGCTCAATTAACGATGGTGAATGATCGCTTGCCAATCTGGATCAGCATTGTTGATAAAAATTACCACTACACTTATGTAAACGACTTTTACATGAAATCCCTCGGCCGTAAAAAAGAGGAGTTTGTTGGCAAACATATACAAGATGCGCTGGGCAAAAAATTCTTCAAGATGGGCAAACCGAATTACGACCGAGCCTTGGCTGGTGAACGAGTCGATTATTTGAACAAAGGGACGTTTGACGGGGAAGAAGTTGACATCGCTGTGAGTCTGGTGCCACGAAAAAATGATGATGGAGAAGTCACCGGATTTTTTGTGCTAGCTGTTCAAAATCTGTTTCTGCAACCCGATAGTCAGAAGACCGATGATGACGATGATGGTTTTGTTGCTGGCTTAGTTGAGCCTAAAGGGAACCCGAGGAAAAACGTATGAATGTAGAACCTATAGAAACTCCCGGCACCATGCCACCCAGCGAGCCAAAGGCGGTGCCTGAGTACATCGTCGGCATTGGGGCCTCGGCCGGTGGGCTCGAAGCACTTGAGCGCTTCTTCAATCAAGTCCCGGCCGATACCGGAGCCGCCTACGTGGTGATTCAGCATCTTTCCCCCGACTTTAAAAGCATGATGTCAGAGATTCTGGCCCGCCAAACCAAACTGCCGATTTTTTCGGCCGAAGATGGGATGGAGATAAAGCCAAACCACATCTACCTCAACACCCCTCGTCATGATTTACAGCTTGAAAATGGGAAACTCAAGCTCACCCCGACGATCATGGGAACCCAAAGACCCCCACTCCCGATCAACATCTTCTTCGAATCGCTGGCCAAAGACAAAGGGCCGCGAGCGATTTCGATTGTGCTATCCGGCACCGGCACAGACGGCAGTTTGGGATCAGCCGCCATCGGTGCGGCCGGAGGCTTGGTCATCAGCCAAGACATCGATTCATCGCTATTCCCCAGCATGCCGCAAAATGCGGCGGCGCAAGGTCCGGCCGATATCGTATTGCCCCCCGACGAAATGCCCAATGCCATCGTAGACTTCATTCAGTCAGACATCCGCATTTCAAAAGGGGATTTAAGCCTGCTCGATTTTTCGCTCATGACGGGTGAAAACGCCTTCTCGTACCTGCTTTCGATGTTGCAACGAGAGTACGGTATCGACTACACCGTCTACAAACCGCAGACGCTTGTCCGGCGGGTCGAGCGGCGCATCGCCCTCAACCATCATCCCAATCTAACCAGCTACATCCATGTGCTACAAGAAAACAAAGAAGAGATGGACGCACTCTATCGGGATGTGATGGTAGACGTCACCAGCTTTTTCAGAGACGCTGAAGCGTTTGAGCTGTTAGAAACAGAGATCCTGCCCAAAATTGTAGACAGCAAAAATAATGGGGATGTTTTGCGTATGTGGGTAGCCGGTTGCGCCTCCGGTGAAGAAGCGTATTCACTTGCGATCCTAGCTTCTGAAGAGATAGCAAAACAGGGGAAAAAGATAGATCTCAAGATCTTTGCAACCGATGCGCATCGCAATTCGATCTCAAGGGCCGGGGCCGGCGTGTACACCCAAGCCAGGATCGAAGCGGTGCCCGAGCGCTTTCGCGAAACCTACTTTACCTCTGTAGGGAATGATCAGTTCCAAATCCAGCCGGAGATTCGCCGTTCCATCGTTTTTGCCCCCCACAATTTGCTGGTCGATGCCCACTTTACCAATCTAGATTTTATTAGCTGCCGCAACGTGTTGATCTATTTGCGCTCAGACGCCCAAACCAAGGTATTAAACGGGTTCCACTTGGGGCTACGGCTCAACGGAATCCTGTTTTTAGGTGCCAGCGAGCATTTGGGCCATTTTGAGCAAGATTACGAGGTGCTTAACCGACAGTGGCGCATCTATACCAAAACGAGAGCGGGCAACACGCTGCCACGCAGACCCATGGCCGCCTCTCGTATCACCGTCCCTGATAATCTGCGCATGCGTGGGACCAGTTTGGTTTCACAAACGTGGGAACGGGGGCTGTTACAGGCGATGATTAAAACCGGCTTTGTCGTAGACGATCACGGCCGGCTCCAGCAAATTTATGGGGATGCAGAAAGTTTTGTTAATTTCCGCTCCGGCCGGGTTGACCTTTCGCTCACCAACGTCGTGATTGATGAGTTATCTACCCCCATTCGCACCGGGCTGTTTCGGGCACAGCAAGAAAACCGGCCGGTGCATTTTAACGGGGTCAGTGTACCCAAAGGAAAAGAAGAACAGGTTTTAGACATTACCATTATGCCGTTTGAATCAGAGCCAAATACAGATAGCGGCAAAATGCACTACATGATCAACCTACAAGCTGTGGATACCAAAACGGTTCAACAAGAAGAACGTGAACCAGAACATCCTACTGAAGATCTCGATCGTATTCGAGGGTTAGAACGTGAGCTGGCTTTTACCCGCGAAAGTCTGCAAGCGACCATCGAAGAAGTTGAAACCACCAACGAAGAGTTGCAGTCCTCAAACGAAGAGCTCATTGCGGCCAACGAAGAGTTACAGAGCACCAACGAAGAGCTTAGCTCGGTCAACGAAGAGCTGTTTACGGTTAATGCTGAATATCAAGACCAAAACCAAGAAATACAGCGGTCCAATCAGGATATGGACAACCTGCTGCGCAGTAGCAACATCATGATGATCTTTTTAGATCAAGACCTGCGCTTGCGCATCATCACCCCACCCACCCACGAGGTATTTGGTCTGCAAATAAATGATGTCGGCCGTCCTATTTCTCACTTCTCATCGTTTGCGCAAATCGGGACCGACCTTCTGGTTCAGCTCAGCCAAGATGCGTTGAACGGCAAAGAAAACCAGACTGAAATTACGGTCCAAAAGGATCGCAAATTGTTAATGAAAACATTCCCATATCTACTAGAGGGATCAGAAATTGACGGCGTTGTACTCCATTTCATCGATTTATCAGATGTATCGGTCGTTACGGGCTAAAAAATAGAAAGACCTCGGAGGTTTTGAGAAAGTGCATCGCATCAAAGTAATTCATAATGGCTAATTCACCAACTTCCCCCAAATTTATCGTGGGTATCGGTGCCTCGGCCGGAGGGCTTGAAGCACTCGAGAGATTCTTCTCGAACGTACCCAACCATCCCGATGTTGCCTACGTGGTAATCCAGCATCTGTCGCCAGATTTCAAGAGCATGATGCCCCAGATCTTGGCCCGGGTCACACACCTCCCCCTGCACCATATCCAAAACGGGATGGTGATTGAATCAAACACCATTTATCTAAATGTGCCCAGGCATGATGTGGTGCTCAGTGGCGGCCGGTTTGTGCTTACCCCCACACGCAAAGCCTCTACCGCACCCCGCCCCATCAACCTCTGCTTCAACTCCATCGCAGCTGAATATGGGTCAAAGGCTACCGGCATTATCCTGTCAGGCTCTGGTCAAGATGGGGCAGAAGGGCTCAAAACGATTGAATCAGCCGGAGGACTGGCTCTGGTGCAAGATCTTGAGTCAGCCCTCTTTAGCAGTATGCCGAAATCGGCCGCTCAGCGGCTAGAAAACCCGACCGCCTTGTTGCCCGAAGAGATGGCGAACTTCATTGTCAGCAACATTTCAGATCCCACAGTTCTACGCCAAGCCCCCGACGCGGATCCATTAGACGGGACAGATGAAAATGCCCTAACTTTTCTGATTTCCACCTTGCGCAAGCGGTTCGAAATCGATTTTACTCGGTACAAACCCTACACACTATTCCGGCGCTTAGATGCCCGCATTCAGCAATTGGGGTTGAATAGCTTGGCCGAATATAGTCTGTTTATCAAGGACAATATCGATGAGCAAAATTTACTTTATCGTGATCTACTCATTGATGTTACCGCCTTTTTCAGGGATGAAGGGGCGTTCCGTGAGTTAAAAGAAACAGTTCTTCCGGGGATCATCCGGCAAAAGCACGATGGAGAAACAATTCGTATTTGGGTGGCCGCTTGTGCCACCGGTGAAGAAGCCTATTCAATCGCCCTGCTGCTTGAGGAAGAAATTGGGAAGCAAAATCGGCTGGTAGACTACAAAATATTTGCAACAGATGCCCATCATGCATCAATCGCCACGGCGTCTGAAGGGATTTACCAATCGAAGCGATTAGCCGCTGTACCGGCCGAATTGCAAAACAAATATTTCGCCCCGCTAACGGGTGAAGAGAAAAGGAGCGTTATCTCGCCTAAAGTCCGGTCAAAAATCGTTTTTGCGACCCATAATCTGTTAGAAAATCCCCATTTTAGTCGGCTCGATATGATCAGCTGTCGCAACTTGTTAATCTACATCGATGATGCCGCACAAGAAGAGCTGCTCTTCCGGTTTCATTCGGGGCTCAGAACTGGGGGCGTCCTGTTCCTTGGCCCAAGTGAGCAGTTGAGAAAAATAAATGAAGATTACGACACGCTCAGTAGCCAGTGGCGCATTTACCGCAAAATCGGCAATACGGTCAAGCAAGTGCTCAAAGATCGGGACGATGTCGTTAGCCCGTTGCCCAAATACATGCAGCAACAAAGTCGGTTCTCTGATAATAAAAACTGGGAGTCGCGGCTGTTACAACAGCTAGTTGAAACCGGCTATGTGGTAGATGGACACGGAACGTTAAAAGAGGTGTTTGGAGACGGCCGAAAATATTTACAGTTCAAAACGGGCAAAATCGCCCTAACTCTGACCAACTTACTCCCTGAAAATCTTGCCATCCCGATCCGAACCGGGTTGCAACTGGCCCAACAAAAAGAAAAAGCGGTCAACTTTCACGCGGTCAACTTAATAGAAGATGAAACCGAGGAAGGAAACGCTCAAAAAAACCAATATTGCTCTATCGACATCACCCCGTTTCAAGGCTCAAAATTTGATTCGGGCCTATCAGGCAAATATTATCTCATCACTATTTCTGAAATTAATATTGAGATTCCCCCTGAGCCATCAACAACAACATCTTCTCCGCAAAACCCGACTTTCGTTGATTCTGAAGAGCTTTCAAAAATTAACAGCTTAGAACGAGAACTAACCTTTACCCGTGAAAGTCTGCAGGCCACAATCGAGGAGATGCAATCGTCTAACGAAGAGTTGCAGTCTGCCAATGAAGAGCTACAAAGCACCAATGAAGAACTCAGCTCGGTCAACGAGGAGCTATTTACGGTCAACAGTGAATTTCAGGAGCAAAATCAGCTGTATACCCAATTAAACGACCACATGCGCAACATGTTGGCGGCCAGCCACGTCAACATCATTTTGCTTGACAACAATTTCAATTTAATGGAGGTAACCCCGCTAGCACGTGATATTTTTGGTATTTTAGACACAGATCTCGGCCGGTCCATTTTGCATTTCACCCTTTTCAAACATCTAGATGGCCAAACATTTCAATATTGGATGGAGCAAGCCAAAAACGGACATTCGATTACTGAGACCGGACAGTCGATGTCGGGGCTAGATCTGAAAATAGAAATTTCTCAGTATTTGTCGGAGGAAGGTGAAACAGAAGGGCTGATTTTGAGCTTCACCGATTTATCTACAGAAATCGATTTTCTAGAAAAAATTTACCCCACCCCACCTATTTTTGAGAAGCTGTCTGAAAACACGCCGAGCCTCATCCTTGTACAAAATATTTTAACCAACCAAATTGTGTTTAGCGGCGGCCCATTTCTAGAAAAACTAGGGTACTCAAGCGTTTCTGACCTTGAAACATTTGCGAGTTTACTACACCCTGATGATAAAACGGACATCAACACCCTTTCGGCTGAGCTAAAAGAGTTGTCGGGGCCAGAAATCATCAGACGAACCAATATTTTGAAAAATGTGAGCGGGGAGCCGGTGCTTTGTAAAGTGAGTGAAGGAGTCTATCAACGGTCAGAAACCGGGGAACTCATTCAATCTATCTCTATCATCACGCCGATTGATGATGGATGGCTAAACAGCACTGTGCAAGGGTAATCATTTATGACAGATGCAGAATCTAAACCAAAACCAGACTATATCGTAGGCATTGGGGCTTCGGCCGGTGGGCTGGAAGCGATAGAGCAGTTCTTTCACAGTGCCAAAGAGGATGAACGTATCGCCTATATAGTGGTTCAGCATCTCTCTCCAAATTTCAAAAGTCTGATGGGTGAACTGTTAAGCCCCTATACAGACATGGCCGTTTTACAAGCGGAAGATGGGATGCTGATCGAGTCAAACACCGTCTACCTGATTCCGCCCAAGGTGAACTTAACCATCGGCAACGGCCGCATCCATTTATCTCCCCATAAAATGACCAAAGGGGTGAACTTGCCCATCGATATCTTTTTCCGCTCGCTGGCCATAGAGATGCAAAACAAAGCGATTGGGGTCATTCTGTCTGGGACCGGCTCTGACGGGTCAGAGGGGATTCGGCTGATCAAAGATTATGACGGCTTTGTGCTTGCTCAAGATTTAGAATCGGCCGATTTTGTCGGCATGCCCCAAAGTGCCCTCGAAACCGGCATGGTCGATCTGGTTGTTCCGCCATCAGACATGCCGCTAAAAATTCAGGATTATCTGCGGACCGAGGGTAGCTTAAAAGATATGAGTGAGGCGGACCTGACCATTTTGCGCGAGGAAAATGCGCTCACTCTCATCTTTTCCCTGCTCCAGCGGAAATACAATATCGACTTTGGGGAATACAAGCTGGCTACCATGCTCCGCCGCATCGAAAGGCGCATTCATTTTTCCGAGTCCGGCAACATCTCCAACTATCTCAATCTGTTGCGCCAAGATGCGGAAGAGGCTGATCAGCTTTTTAGAGATCTGTTGGTTGAAGTCACCCACTTTTTTAGAGATCAAGAAGCGTTCAAGATTCTGTCTACCAATATCATCCCACAACTGGTATCTGAAGCAGAGGCGGATAACCATCTACGCATTTGGGTGCCCGGGTGCGCCACCGGTGAAGAGGCGTATTCACTCGCCATCTTGTTCCATGAATACCTGACGCTCCATCAGATTGAGCTACAGGTGAAAATCTTTGCCACAGACGTGCACCAACAATCGCTGGACTTTGGGAGCCGAGGGATCTATTCGCAAGACAAGTTGGCATCGGTTCCGGCCAACTATTTAGAGCGCTACTTTATCGGGGAAGGGAGCGTTTACACGGTGTCACGCGAGATTCGCAAGATGGTGATTTTTGCCCAGCACAACCTGATCCAAGACCCACCGTTTACCCGGCTGAATCTAATCGCCTGTCGCAACGTGCTGATCTATTTCCGGCCGACGATCCAAAAGCGGGTATTGGAAAATTTCTTATTCGCCCTCAAAAAGAACGGCGTTTTATTTTTAGGACCAAGCGAAAATACGGGGGACCTGAGCGAGGATTTCACCGCCCTGAATCATCGCTGGCGTCTGTATAAGAAAGAGTATGATCGCCAATATGGGGCCAAACCGGTGTCAAAGGATGCCAAGCAAATTGAGAGCAGTTGGAATGATCCAACGGTAGAAGCTCAAGCGATATCTCAATATTCGTTTAGCCCCAAGACGCTAGGCTGGGAAAAAGAGTTGCTCAATCGCTTTGTTCCATCTGGTTTTTTGGTCGATCAAAATTATGATGCGATCCACATTTTTGGTGATGCGGGTAAATATTTGGCCCCCACATCCGGCCGGGTTACGTTCAGCATTTTTAATATGATTCAGGGGCATCTGCATTCCTCAATTCGGGCCGCCCTCCATCGGGCCAATCAGTCTCTGACCCCGGTTACCTACCAAAATGTCCGTTTGAGCAAAGACGAAAATGATGATACTGAGATCATCAAACTATCGGTTGACCCGATCAAAGTCGGCCGGAGCGCAGATTTATTCTTCCTGATCTCCATATCGCCGGGGGAACAACAAGAAAGCCCGGCCGATGACGCAGGTGAATCATACAATCTGAGCCCTGAAGAGCTGGACCACATCAAAGTGCTAGAGCAAGAGTTGCAGTTTGCCAAAGAGCATCTCCAGCTCACCATCGAAGAGCTAGAAACAACCAATGAAGAGCTCCAATCGACCAACGAGGAATTAATCGCCTCGAACGAAGAATTACAGTCGACCAACGAAGAGCTCCACTCAGTTAACGAGGAGCTATACACCGTCAACTCAGAATATCAGCTAAAAATTAATGAGCTCACCAAGCTCAACAACGATATCAAGAATCTGCACCGCAGTTCTAAAGTGCGTATTTTGTTTCTTGATCGCCATCTCCGGATTCGGGACTTTACCCCCGAAATGGCGTCTACGTTTAACCTGTTGCCACAAGATGTCGGCCGGCCGGTTGAACATCTGCTGTACAACATCAATATTGGCAAAGAGGAGCTATCTGCATATGCCAAAAGTGTCTTGGATAAAGGAGAGTCGATGGTCAAGGAGATCGAAACGGGTGCCAGCGAACTGTTTTTGATGCACGTGCTCCCGTATCAGCTTGAAACCGGCACCATTGAAGGGATTGTTTTGTACATGACCGACATCAGCAAGCTCAAGATCATGGAAGAGGAGATGCGCAAAAATCAGAAACGCTTTACCTCGTTGCTCAACCACATCCGTCGGCCGATCATTTACCACGACTCAGACGGTAAAATCATCCACGTAAACGCCGTCATGGCCGGGCTTGTTGAGCGTGATTTTAGCGAGCTGATTGGTGAAAACTTGAAATCTCTCATCGTTAATGGAACTGACTTAGATCGGTATTTAGAGGCGGCCAACCAAGACCAGCCAACCCCGCGCATTACGCTCCATATGCAAAAAACGGATGGTTCAAAAGTAGATGTGACGCTGGACAGCCGGCCGATTTTTGATGTGGTTGGTAATTTGATCGAGTATCAAGGAATTGGATCAGTGAGTGCTTAAAAGCTGTTTTGTTGAGTATCCTTGTGCCCACTAACTAACCTCAGTTTTGGATAAGCAAACAAGTTACTGACTCCCTGTCATCTGGCCGAACCAACAACCATATAAGTTCAATGATCAGCCGATGACTGGGAGTTGTTGCCAAATATCCCAGTCATTGGCTTAAAGTTTTGCCATTTCGCTAAACCATTCTGCCAAATGACAGGGATACTCCGCAAAATATTCTAAAACGGAACTGAGGTTAACCAAACAAAATTGTTAGTTTGCATCAACTGAAAATTCAATCATAATTTTCTGGGCGAGCAGTATGGATCTAATCACAGGTTTTAATCAAAAGGAGAAAATCGATGAATAACTTGGATATGCAAAGTGTGCTGAAAGCGGGGGCCATTGCGGCCGGGGTTGCCATTGCGCTGAACGTTCTATCTTTTATTCCGTTTATTGGTGGCATTTTTGGCTTTTTGCTGATATGCGGTGGTATCTTTATCCCCATTGCAGGTGGGATGGGATACGGCTATTTCGCAACCGGCAAAGAGGATACCCAAACTTCTGCCATCGGCGGTGCGCTTTCGGGTGGCGTTAGCGGCATCATCATGGGGGCTGGCTCAGCCTTAATCGGCTCAGATACCCTATCGGTTAGCGGTCCAATTGCCGGTGCATTGTGCTTAGGCTTTATGGGCTTTGCGTTGGGTGCTATTGGTGGTGTTATCTGGCCGCAAATCCAAGACCGAATTGGTGGCGCGAGCTGATCTAGCTTACTAGACTATATTGGCATTTCACTTTCAGC
>JAHDGV010000695.1 GCA_020631655.1 Chloroflexota bacterium
ACAAAAAAGCCCAACCAAATGGTCGGGCTTTATCTATTTAGCGGCCTTTTCGGCCGCTAAATTCTCTTGATGCTAGTCCGCCTACCTACTTCTTATTCCGGCCAACCGTCTCCATCATCGTATTAAACATATCCTTCATCGCCTCATCAGACTGACCGGCTGATGCTGACCCTTCACCCGAACCAATACCCGTTCGGCCGCGCTGAGAATTGTTTGCATCCGCCTCACTCATCATCTTGGGTAAGACTTGCGCCATCACCAGCGTAGACAAGGCTGATTGATCCCCCGCACCCGGCGTAGACTGAACGACCAGCGGCCGTGGCGCTTCACGCATCAGCTCTTCAGCCACTTCTAAGCGTTTGACCTCCAGCTCATACTGCAACACCGCCTGATTATCACGATACGCTTCACCCAAGCGTTGCAACGCCTGCGCCTGATTCTCGGCCGCTTTGAGCTCAGCCCGGCCTCGGGCCGCAATGTCCAGCTTGATCTTTTCAGCTTCCGCTTCTTTTTCCTGCAACATCAAAGCCACGTCCTGACGAGCCTTATTGATCGCCTCGTTCACTGCGATTAGGCGAGCATCCCGCTCTTTCTTCGCTTTCTCAATCTCAAGCTCCAGCGCGTCTTTGCGACGTTTGCGAGTCAAATCCCACTCTTTTTCATAAGAAACAAGCTCTTTGGCCGTGCGCTCTTTGGTTGCCAAGTTGTCTTGATACTGCCCCGGCAATTGCACATCTGGGATGTTTGCACCGGTAATTTTGACACCGTACCGTTCCATCGTCTGGTTCAAAATCCGTTGCATATCACCCACATCGCTACCGCGCAGGTTGTACGCATCCGCCGTATTGATGCTCCGCGACCGTTGCCGGATCGCATCTTGCACCGCACTGCTCAGCACCAAGTCAAAGTTGCTGGCCCCGATTTTGCGCACAAAGCGAACCGGATTCACGATGCGGAATTTTAAGAAGAACTCAATAGACTTAAGCGGTACGTTTTCGGCCGTTGGGCTAGACAAAACAGGGGCCGTATACGGAATCTCGGTTGAGGTATCAACGATATATTCCACTTTTTCCCACGGCTTCCAGATAAACCGACGGCCGGGTGGGATAACCCCATTTTTACCATCTAGAATTTTTCCCCAGCTCGACAAAATGCCAGTAGTCCCTTCCTCAATCTCAACAATCAGATTCCGCCACAGGGTGAAAACGGCCATCAGCATACAGACAAAAAATCCGAAAAAGGCCATAGGACCGATTAAAACGCCCCCATTCACCGCAGTGTCGGCCGCATTTGAAACAAAAATCGACTGAATCCCGATCGCGAATGAATAAATGCCCAGCGCCAGCCAAAAGAACGGCGCATATCCACGACGATCACGCGGAATCACCACGGGTACAAGGACACCTTGATCACCTGCCCGCAACACCTGTTGAACCTGATTCCATGAAACGACAGATTCTTTTACTTTTGAAAAATTTCTCTGAACCATAATTACTCTACCTCGCTCGCTTCAGCTACACCCAACGTCTGATCTTCTTTCGCATTAATCTCTTCAATCGTCTGATGCCGCTCTTTAATCCGGCCAGAGATTTCTTTAATGCGGCTCCGGATCTGATTGATATCTTCTTCACTATAGAGGGCCTTGTCTTCAACCCCCAACATCTCTTTGGCCATCGACATAAAGTCAACAGATGCGGTGTCATCATCTCCCAAATTGATTAGCTGAGGCAGTTTGTCGGCCGTGTTGTAAATACGGTCCAAAATCTGTTGCTGATACCGGTATTCAAGAATCTCGGGATAGTACGCGCTTTGCACCGCACGAATATCTAATGCCTGCGCCTGATAGAGCGCCGCGTTAGCCTGCGCCTCACTCTCAGCCTCAATCATCAGCTGGCTTGCATATGCATTGGCACGATTAATTTCTTTTTCCCGAGCCGTTTCAATTTGCGCTTCATAGGTCGCAATATCCGCATTAATCCCTGAAAGCGTGTCGCGCAACCCGGCCAATTCTTGGTCCAAGTCACCCTCATCCCGCTTTTTACGCAGATCAAGTTCATATTGATAGGTGTACGCTTCTTTGGCCACCCGCACCATTTCGGCCGCGGCCAAGTCCATCCGATACTCTTGGCTAGATGGCTCTGCATGGGTGATATTTGCGTTCACAAACTCCACGGCCGGATCAAACTGAGCATTCAGGCCGGTCAACAGCTCATTGGTTGACTCACCAATCAGATCATAAATTTCATCAGCACGTTGTGCATAAAT
>JAHDGV010000121.1:0-9355 GCA_020631655.1 Chloroflexota bacterium
CTTCACCTTCTTCGTCGTGATGCTCGTCGGCGTGCTCTTCACCTTCTTCGTCATGATGTTCATCGGCGTGCTCTTCCCCTTCTTCGTCATGATGTTCATCGTCATGATCTGAGTGCGAATCGTGTGAATCTTCAGTATGAATATCTAAATTCTCAAAATACCGTCCTTCGGCGATCTGAAATGGTGAAGCTTCAATTAGGTTTGGCTGAAGTTCAAAAAAATCGGTCGTTGTTCCGACTATGCGCGCACCCTGGAAATTGTCTGCCATAGCAATCGGAATCACAAGATCAGCTCTTGAATCACCCTCAAGCTGTTCAAAAATTTCAATATCCATTGTGCCAAGAGGGTTCCCATTCAGTAGCAACGTGCTTAAAACAAGTTGCTGTGGATCCCCTTTTGGTCCAATCACTAAGGTTCCAAATGGGTCGCTGGCTTCGGTAATACCGCGCCGCACACCTACACCCAAAACGGCAACTGCGACAAATAATGCAAGCGCCATCCCCACAACCAAAACTGTCGCAAGCGATTGAACCCATCTTTCTTGAATGCTACGCCAAGCGAGCAAAAGCATATACTGAATTTGATTAAACATAATGATTAATTGATGTTGCGCACTAGAGACCAGTTAGGTTTCCGCTTCTCTCTTGTTTTTAGCTCAGGTGTTTGTAAAAACCTGACTGGTCTTTATAGAGAAAGTGCGTAAGGTGAGTGATTAATTAGGAAACGTTTTCTTCAAGCCAAGCGTCAAACTTTGCAGGATCGATGGGACCAAAAATTGTGTGGACAATATCACCCTGAGGGCCAATGATAAAGGTACGAGGCATTCCGCCCGGATATGCCAAAATGGTGTCATTGTCTGGGGAAAGCAGAATCGGAAACGATATATTGTGTTCGTCTACAAACGTATTCATTTCATCCACCGTTTCACGCATGTTAATGCCCCAAACTTGGATTTGTCCACGGTCTGCAACTTCTTGCAGATAGGGCATTTCTTCGACGCACCAAACGCACCATGTGGCCCAAAAATTGACGAGTACATAGCCCCCTTTTTGCTCGCTAAGGGTTAAGGTCTGGCCGTCTAATGTGGGCAGTGCAAAATCGTGTGCCAATTCAACCGGCTCGGCCGGAACTTCTTCATTGACTTGGATTGCTCCGGGTTCAACATCTGAATCAGCTGGAGGTGGTGCAGAACAAGACGCGATCAATCCGATCAACACAGCCAAAAATCCTATGCGAGCTAGCTGTTTCATCAAGCAACAGCATCCTTTTCGACAAGTTCCCCATAGGCTAGGTCGGCAACACGCTCGAACCGGCCGTTTAGCAGGGGGTCATGGCTGGCTACAATCAGAACCGTATTTCGCTCTTTACAGTTCTGTTGCAACAAATCAAGCGCTTCACTTGCCGCATGCTCATCAAGAGACGCAGTTGGCTCGTCAGCCAAAATCAGCTCAGGTTGGTTGATGAGGGCACGTGCGATAGCAACCCGCTGACGCTGGCCCGTGCTCAACTCTTTCGGCCGGTTATTTGCATGATTGGCCAAACCAACTGATTCAAGCAACTCAAGCGCCCTGCTTTTTGATTCCCCACGGGGTGTACCGGCAAACGATAAAGGCATGGCTACATTTTCCCAAGCATTTAACAGGGGCAACAGTTGATGGGTTTGGAATACATAGCCAATCGTTTTTCTACGCCACTCGTCCCGCTCTGCCTCGGCCATTGCGTAAACATCTTGACCCCCAAGCGAAACAGAACCTCTTGACGGAGAAAGTAATCCAGCCAAGATATTGATAAGTGTTGTTTTCCCACTGCCGCTAATACCCCGCAAAAGCAACTGCTCCCCACCACTTAAAGATAGTGAGATATCGTTGAGTACATTCCGATCAGAGAGTGCGGAACTCGAATACGTATGTGAAAGATTACTAATACTTAAACTCATATTTTCAAGAAGAATAGTAGTTTTGATACAAAATATCATTGGTATTTTATATCAATTTTCTCCTGAAACAAATTTCTTTAACCAAACGTTGTTATTAATCAAAAAAGCCTTCGAGATTGATGATGTCTCGAAGGCTTTGCTTTTTACTTGCGAATTAACTTTTGTCAGGGCTTACTGAGAAAACGTTAACTCCTCCATGCCATCTGTGTCAGTATAAATACGCACTAAGCTCACCATACCGGTTTCAATATCAACATTTTCACCGATGTGTAGTTCGCCTACCACTTTGAGTGGTGCCCAAGTAAAGAGCATCTCAGCCCCATCATCCGCACCTTCTACATAGACAAGGGCGATATCTGGGGTCCAGTCAGAGGCGCCGGAACAGAATGCACAGCTACCAACGGGCAGTGCGGTCAGCTGGAACCAATCGAGTCCCAATTTCAAAGGCGGTGCCATATATCCTTCTAACTGAACCATTTTGCCATCTAAGGCTTTGATCTTGGGCGAAAGCTCGGGAGCCTCTGTAGAATATGGATCGTAGTTGACCAAGAAATCATCGAACACAATTTTGACTGGCTCTTCACCAAAATCAACCGCATCAGGATCTGCCAACTGCCAAGTCATTTCAATGTCTTGAGCATAAGCGATTGCGAGCGCTTCCCCGGCCGGAATTTCATCATACACAGGGGTTGGAACCACATGGGTTGGAATCGCTTCAATATCTATTTCAGGGAGATCGTCTACGACAACGGGCGCGGCAGTTGGAATGACAATGGGCGTTACAACTACATCGGGGGGAAGAGTGGTTGTAGAACAGGCAGATAACCAGACCAACACGGTCATGAGCAGCAAGCCTGTGAACAAAACTTTAAGGGAAATTGAAATTGAATTTGTACGAGTCATAGATCTAATTGCTTTCGTGAAATCAAAATTAAAAGCGAACCTCATTATAGTAAACGAAATTTGAGCCAAATGATTGCATATTCATACAATTTCTTATTTAAGGCTCGGTTCTGCGTACTTAATTCTTATGATTTTAAAGTGATATTCACCATTCAGTTTTGAGCTATACTTCAGCCTAACAAAGATTTTGCAAAGACCAAAAGAGGAAATTTATGATCGCATCGATTAATGGCTCACTATTAAAGCGGGGGAAAGACCATCTGGTAGTTAGCGTTGGTGGCGTGGGTCTACGCATCAACACTCCAAAATCTGTTCTTGAAAATGTGGGCGACATCGGCCGAGATATTTTTCTGCACACCCACCTAATCGTGCGTGAAACGGAGCTCACCCTGTATGGCTTTGGAAAAGAAGACGAGCTGGAGCTGTTTACGATCCTGCTAGGTGTGAACGGTGTGGGGCCAAAAGTTGCGCTCGCAATCGTATCAACCCTAAGCCCTGAAATGTTGAAAAGCGCCATCCTGCGTGAAGAAACCGCCGCCCTGCAACGTGTCCCCGGTATCGGTAAAAAGACCGCTCAAAAGATCATGTTTGAGCTACAGAGCAAGCTCGACCTGACGGCCGAATCAGCTATGAGCGTACCACTTGTTGCCGACTCAGATGCCGAGGTGATCGACTTCCTAACCTCACTCGGCTTTAGCATTGTCGAAGCTCAAACCGCTCTACAGCGCGTGCCAAAAGATATCGATTCAGTCGAAGAAAAGATGCAGGTTGCTTTGCAGTATTTGGGGCAAGAGTAGGGGTTGAAGGGAGCGGAACAATTTTTGTTTGAGCTTAACAATTTTGAACCCGCCCCCTTCGACCCCTACCTTATTTTTCCCCAAACACCTTCTCAAAATCCCCCAGAGAAGTTCCGTAGCTGACCCGAGTGCGTTTCCACTCGTACCGATCATGAAAGCCGCGCCACGTCCCCCCTTGGGTTGTGACAGCCCCCCACAGGCTCAGTGCCTCAACCATTTCAAGTGTTAAGTCACTGTATCGGCCGGATGGGTAGGACAAAAAGCGGGGCTTGTACCCCAAGTGGGCCGCCAACGTCTCTTGCGAGCCTAAAATTTGCCACACATGGTCATTCCGTTTTAACGTCGATAAATCGGGGTGATTTTTCGTATGCGATTCAAAGCGGTGCCCCTTGGCCGCCATCTCTTCAATCATCTCCCATGTCATGTACCCGTCGTATCCAAAATCGATAAATTCAGTTGGAATAAAGAACGTCCCCGTAAAACCAAACTCCTCTAAAATCGGGTAAGCGTTGGTGTAGTTATCTAAATATCCATCATCAAAAGTGATCACCACCACTTTTTCTGGCGGCTCACCACTCAAAGCCAAAAGCTCGATCAAATCATACAGATCCACGGTTGAGTACCCTCGATCTTTGAGCCACTTCATTTGCTCACGAAATGTATCAGGCTCAACCGACAAGTTAATCCGGTATTTGTCCGCTTCTTCCGGCGGTGTGCTGACATAGTGATACATCAAAATCGGCACTTTAATCGTTTGACTGATGGTGGGTGAGCCGAGCACTTCCGGCAGAGGAGGCAACTGTGGCGTTGCGGTTTGGGTTGGGGTATTGGTCGGCAACGGTGTCTCGGTTGCTGTGGGGATGAGGGTCTCTGTGGGGGGCGTTGTTGCCGTGGGTTCAACCGTGTTTGTAGGGGTATTGGTAATCGCCGATGTCGGTGATTCTGTAATAGTGGGGATCGGGGTCAGCGTTGCTAAAAATGTGTTGTCTGGCGCACGGGTAATTTGTGCAACAACGTCACCAGCCGCACCGCTGGTCGGGATCGAGGTGATCTGCGCTAAAGCTGTTTCGGATGTTGGGGATGGGGTGGCTGTAACCACCCGTGGGGTTCTAGCAGGAGCACGGCAGCTGGTAAGTAGCATCAACAAACATGCCCACAAAACTATGCTCAGGCTCCAACCTTTACGGCCGGAGTGAGGCTTAGGCGCTATTTTATTGTGCGGTGCTTTGTTGCGAATGTGCATGATGTGAGAGGATGATTTGAACCTGCAAAATCATCGGCCGAGTATTATACCTATCTCCTGTTTATTACAGAGCAGATGTTCAAAATCTAAACCGAAAAGTTACTTTTTATGGTTACCGTTTGGTTTAAATAATAATACGTTCAGACTGCTAGTTTTGTGCCGAAATTTCATCTTCCTGTTATACTGAAAGTCGTGACACTCCCCCGACGCATTCCCACTTCTATGCAAACTATATGCGAACGTTTTTATATCGAATCAACCAAAAGCGATCCCTTTTTTATTGGTGGACATGAGTTATAGCGAATTGGAAGAAACTGAGCTCATTGAGCAAGCAAAGACAGATAAAGAAGCCTTTGGGGAGCTTTACACTCGCTACGTTGATCGCATTTATAGCTACGTTTATTACCGAACTGGGGATGTCGCCGAAGCTGAAGATCTTACTGCAAAAATCTTTTTTAGAGCCATGAATCACATTCCTCGGTACACCGACCGAGGGCTTCCCTTTTCAGCGTGGTTGTATCGGATCGCACGGAATTTGGTGGCCAACTGGCACCGGGACCGGAACCGTCGCCGCATCATTTCGATAGACGACATCACCCACTGGAAAGTGGGGCAAGAAAGTCCGGAAATCGAAACTCAACTGCTTCAAGATCGAGATGCCCTACTGCGCGTGGTTCGTAGATTACCGGCCGAACGTCAAGAACTACTGATTCTTAAATTTGTAGACCGGTTATCAAACTCAGAAGTAGGCAATATTATGGGACGAAGCGAAGGGGCGATTAAATCTCTGTACCACCGCACCTTGTTGGCCCTGCGCGAAGAATTTGAGAAGGAAGCCAAGCAACAGTCAGAAGAACGAGCCAGCCTGCTTGATAGACTTAAAAACCTTGCCAATCGCAACAGCTCAGACGAGGTCTGATCTGTGGATTTGATGGGGTCTGTAGAAACAGCCAACAACTTGATTTTGCCGGCTAACAAATTGATATCAGTAGTAGGTGCGCTCATAAACCCTCACCCCAACCCTCTCCCAAATTTGGGAGAGGGAGCTAAAGTCGCCCCTTCGCAGAAATTTTGCCATGCACACGGTCTAAATCCTTCTCCCCCCGGGGAGAAGATGGCCCCCAAAGGGGTCAGATGAGGGGGATTTGGTGGGCAGGAAATCAATCTCCCTTAACCAAAATACCTTCATCTACCTTAACCAACTGGACTTAGCCTTTTTCAGACCAATCCTTTCTCCTTTGGGAGTTTTGTCCTAATTTATAAGTTTTCGTTAAGTTTTCATAAAAACCCATGCAACCATTTTCCACTGCGTGGGTTTTAGCCTGTAACGTGCGCTTAAGAACGTCGGCCGATTATTTGTCACATCTTCGATCGGTTGGTCTTCTCAAGTTGATAATTCGATTGCAGTTTTAAGAATGTGTCAGCCGTGCGCCTCATGATTTCCCCAATCAAATTCGTTTCAAGGCCATCTACAACTGATGGATGAAGCGGTCACCCTCGTTAATCTAATGAACGAAAAAATCAAAGTTTTACCCGAAATTTTAGCCAAACATGCAGATGCGCTTATTGAAGGCCAAGACATCTCGGCCGAGATTATGAACAAGCATGGGGCCGATTATCCCGGCCTGCGCATTCTGCTCGATATTGGCCGAAGCCTCAGCCGCGCCTTTGTTGCTTATCGGGCCCCAGCAGACTTTGTGCACATTCTGCGGACCGACCTACGCATGTACGACCAACAACCGATTCCAGAGCCGGTCAAAGCGCCGTTACGCATCACCCCGTGGATGATTGTGACAGCCATCGCCAGCACCCTCGCAACCGTAATCGGCATTATCGTTTGGTTTCGTGTTCGATCTGGCAAAGAGCCGGCCGAGCTGTAACGCTTAGGGCCTACTCAACAATCCCCCTATCTGCATAAGAAAACATGCCCACCAATTGGTCTGCGCTATCATTGACGTATGAAGTCGAGCGAACGATCACTAACAGCCTCTGATCAAACCAATATTCAAGTTAAATACTGGGAGCCTGAAGCATCACCTAAAGCGATCATCTGTTTAGTACACGGATTTGGAGAGCATTCCGGCCGGTATCAGCACGTTGGCAAAGCGCTGACAGATGCCGGATACACCGTCTTGGCCATCGACAGCCGCGGCCACGGAAAATCGGCCGGGCCGCGCGGCTTTATCCCATCCTACGAACAATATTTAGACGATATCCGACTTTTGCTAGATACGGCCAAACAGCAGTACCCCGATCAAAAAATCTTTTTGTACGGCCACAGCACCGGTGGCGGCGCAGTCCTGCGTTATGTCCTTGAAAAAAGGCCAGATATTACCGGAATCATCTCATCTAGCCCGTGGATTTTGCTAGCTAGTGATCCCGGATTTTTGAGCCGAATTGTCATGTGGATATTCAGCTTTGTTCGGCCGAAATTCACTGTCAACACCGGCCACACCCCCGGCCTGCTTAGCCGAGATCCGGCCGTTGATGAGGCCTTTGTGGCTGACCCACTCACGCACGGATCGATGACGGCCGCACTTTTAACCGGCGGGCTACAAAACGGCCACGAATTGCTCAACCGCGCCGCAGATTTCCCAGCTATTCCTCTGCTTCACCTGCACGGCACAGCAGATCCCATCACATCTTACAAAGCAAGCCAAACTTTTAGCAGTCACACCCCGGCCGATACAACCACCTTTGTCTCTTTTGCCGACGCCAAGCACGAATTGCACAACGATATATGCCAAGATGAGCTGTTCGAAACGATCATTTCTTGGCTTGACCAACAGCTTGCATGACGAATAAACACGTTCTCATTTTCTTTATCGATGGGGTTGGGATGGGGAGCGCCGATCCGGAAGTCAATCCGTTTGTAACAGCCAATCTGCCAAATATGAATAACCTGTTAGGTGATGGCTGGTTTTTGGCAGATGGGGGAAGACGCACGACCCACAGAGCCTCTCTTATACCAACAGACGCATGTTTAGGCGTTGAAGGTCGGCCGCAGAGCGCCACCGGCCAAGCGGTAATTTTAACCGGCCGCAATGTCTCGGCCGCCATTGGCGAGCATTATGGTCCCAAACCCAATCAGCCTGTCCGTGATGAATTGGCTAAGGGCAGTTTGTTTAGCGAAACTGTAGCGGCCGGGGGCAAAACGGCTCTTCTCTCCCCTTATCCGCAAGGGTATTTTGATGCGATCAACAGCGGCAAGCGGCTGTACTCATCTGTGCCGCAAGCGGTGGTCAACGCCGGTGTTCCGCTTTATGGGGCAGATGAGTTGATGGCTGGCCGAGCGGTTAGCCCCGCCTTTACGGGCGAAGTTTGGCGGACCATGCTCAACTATACAGATGCCCCCCTTTACAGTTTGCATGAAGCAGGACTTAAATTAGCCCAATTAGCGGCCGATTATCGCTTTAGCTTTTTTGAGCATTGGCCCAGCGACCGTTTGGGGCATAGAGGACCGTTAAGCGAAGCCAAAACCCATCTTGAAACGTTAGACCAAGTGTATGGCGGGTTACTGGAAGGCTGGGACGATGAGAACGGCCTGCTTATCATCACCAGCGACCACGGCAACATCGAGGATAAAACGCACCGGAATCACACAAAGAACGATGTGGCCACAATTTTGGTTGGTCAAGGGCACGCTGAACTAGCTGAGCAAATCCACGATTTAACCGATATTGCAAAAGTAGTAAACCGTTTTTTGCTGTAGGAAACCTACTATCCAACCAGACTCGCTAACAGATATCCAATATCTCTACCGATAAAGCGCATAACATCATTTACGATTTCTTTTTACCTTCTCAGAAAGCCTACTATTACTCGAAAATCCCATTCAAAAAGTTTCGCCTCAATGTATTGATATTTTGTATCAAGTAGCCATATGTGTGATACTTTATATCAAAAGTATCGATTTTTACTTGGAGAATAAATGATGCATAAGCTCAAATATTTAATGCTTATACCACTTTGTTTGCTACTTACTTCGTGTGGAAATATAAGTTCTGAAACGGAAGAAAGCCAAGCAACTGGGCAGGAAACTCACAGTAGTGAAGATAACCATGGCGATGAGGACAATCATTCTGACGAGGACGAGCATGGTGATGAAGACGACCACGACCACAGCAACGAGGGTGGCGATCTGAAGTTGCCAGAGTTCTCGGCCGTTGCTCTTGACGGACGTGCTCTAAAAGTTGTAGCGACAACCAACATCGTTGGTGATGTAGTAAGCAACGTCGGTGGTGACCAGATCGAATTGACTGTATTGATGGATATCGGACAAGACCCTCACAGCTATCAGTCAACGCCGCAAGATTTAGCCGCTATGGAAGAGGCAGACGTCATCTTTATGAACGGCTGGGACTTGGAAGAGCGTTTGGCAGAAGATATTGAAGAAAATTTTGCTGACAAAATGGTTGCTATTTCGGCCGGTATTGAACCGATTGAATTTGGTGGACACAGCGACCATGGTGATGA
>JAHDGV010000121.1:9455-14289 GCA_020631655.1 Chloroflexota bacterium
ACAGCGACCATGGTGATGAAGAACATCATGACGAAGAAGGTGAAGGTGAGGAGCACCATGACGAAGAAGGTGACGAGCATGGTGAAGATGAACACGGTCACGGCCACAGTGGCGCTGACCCACACGTCTGGTTCGATGTTCACAACGTTGAAACATGGGCTTCAAACGCGGCCGAAGTTTTGAGCGAACTTGATACCGCCAATGCAGACAGCTACCAAGCTAACTTGAGTGCGTATGTAGAAGAGCTAGAGGCGCTAGAAGGTGAAATTGATGCACTTCTTGAAGGGCTTCCGGCCGAGAACCGCAAACTGGTTACCAACCACGATTCACTAGGCTACTTTGCCAAAGAGTATGGCTTTGAGGTTGTAGGCACGGTATTACCATCAGCTAGCACCAATTCTGACCCATCGGCCGGTGAATTAGCCGAGCTCATAGAGCTCATGGAAGCTGAAGGGGCTTGCGCCATTTTTGGTGAGACCACCGCCAGCACCGACTTAGCTGAAACAGTTGCCGGAGAATTAAGTGATTGTGATACTGTTCAAGTATTGACCATTTTCACAGGGTCTCTCGGTGAGGGTGATGCAAGCACCTACATCGGTATGTTCCGAAGCAACGTTCAAACTATTGTTAACGGATTGCAATAGTTAAAAGGGTAAATATGAAAGGATGAAGGATAAAAAGCAGGCTCGCATTTATCCTTCATCCTTCAAACTTTATACTTTCTACTCTACCTTATCCCGCATTGTCACAAATTCTTCTGCACTGGTGGGATGGATGCCTATCGTGCTATCAAAGACTGCTTTGGTTGCACCAGCCTTCAACGCCACCGCAAACCCTTGCGTAATCTCTCCGGCCGAAGGGCCAACCATGTGCACGCCCAACACTCTGTCAGATTGCGCGTCGACAACTAGCTTCATCATTGTTCGCTCTTCATTGCCGCTGATCGTATTCCGCATCCCTTTAAACGATGTCCGATAAATATCAATCGATGGGTATTTCATCCGAGCTTCTTGCTCAGTCAGACCGACGGTGCCTGCGTTTGGCTGGCTAAAAACGGCCGTGGGAATATTCTCGTAATCAAGCGTGTAGTTAGTGCCGTTAAACAGATTACGGGCCAACTGCATCCCCTGTGCCGTAGCAACCGGTGTCAGCGTAAATGGGCCAATGATGTCACCCAACGCATAAATGCTGGGAACCGTACTGCGCAGATATTCATCCACCACAATATTGCCTCTAGAGTCGAGTTCTACCCCAACTTCTTCAAGCCCAATACCGCTGGTGTTCGGCACACGCCCGGCCGTCATCATCACCATGCCAACCGTTTTGATGCTTCCGTCATGCATCGTCACATCAAGCTTGCCATCATCCCGTTTTTCGATCTTATCTAACTGAGCATGATGTTCAATCTTGATCCCTTTTTTGTCATATTCTTCGGTTAGATGAGACACAATGTCTGAGTCAAATCCGCGCAAAATCGCCTCAGAGCGCTGGATGATCGTCACGTCTACGCCCAATCCATGAAAAATACCGGCAAACTCAACACCAATGTAGCCACCACCCACAATCAAAATTGATTCGGGAAGCTCTTCAATAAAAAATGCCTCGTCCGATGTGATGGTGTGCTCAATCCCTTTTAGATTCGGCCGACGTGGACGGCCGCCGGTTGCGATCAAAATATTTTCGGCCGTGTAGCGTTGGCCATTTACCTCAACCGTATGTTCATCAATCAGCGTGGCAAATCCATTGTGAATATCAACATTTTTGCTGGTTAGTAGCCACTCGTAAATTCCGTTCAGACGGCTGATTTCTGTATTTTTGTTTGAGATCAGAGTGCTCCAGTCGAAACTGGTTTCTCCAACCGTCCAGCCAAACCCACGGGCGTCAGCAAAATCAGTCGCAAATTCGGCCGCATATACAAACAGCTTTTTAGGCACACAGCCCACATTCACACAGGTGCCACCTAAAGCACCTTTTTCAGCGATGCCTACTTTGGCACCAAATCCGCCAGCAAAACGGCTGGCTCGTACGCCACCGGAGCCTGCGCCGATGGTAAACAGATCATAATCGTATTTTGTCATGTTATGGTTTCACTCACTAAAGCTTTTTTAGCTCCCAATATACAGATCAGAGTGGTTATATCAGTCTTTTATTACCTGTTGCACCCTTATCTTATGCGATGTTGTTACTCAGTTAGAATGGGCCTGGGATCATAGTAAGGTCGAATCGATTTAATTTTTCCATCTACTACATGGAATGCTTCTGCTACAGGCAAAGTCCCGGCCAGCGTTTCTAAATCCATCAACACAACCGCATTTTCGCCATCTACAACAAATTGTTTGGGATGTGCTTGCACAATAAATTGCACCGCTTGTGAGAAAAAGGCTTGCACCGCATCAGATCCAGAAAATGGCCCGGCCGTGGGTGCGTCAAACTGAACGTCAGCCGCAAACGGCATTTTGTCCACTGTTTTATCTTTTAAACAATCAAAATAATTCTGAATAACAGATACAACATCTTCTCTAATCAAAATTCACCTCTCTCTTTTATACAGCCTATTGAATCCGAACACCCTGACGTTTCAACTCAGCCTGCACGTCACCAATACAAACTTCGGCCGTAGTTTTACCCGTTTTGAGTGAGACTGCGGCCGCAATGCCAGCCCCTTGCCCCGCCACAGTACAAGCCATCATGTTGCGCACAGACGCATGGCTGATTTTGTCCCCGCCAATCGAACGACCGGCCACCAGCAAATTATCAACACCCTGCGGCACCAATGCCCCGTACGGAATATGAAAATACCGGCCGGTTGTCGGCAAAATTAATATCCCGTATCCGTCGATAAACTCAGGGAAAATACCAATCGCATCATCAAAGCGAGCCTGGTTGCGCACATCGTTCTCGGTCAGGTTATACCGGCCGATGATTTTACGCGTATCCCGAATGCCAACCGTCATCCCAAAATTACGCAGTTGAGCCACATCAAACCCTGGAGCAAAGTGATTCAGCGCCTTGATGGTCAACATCGCTTGCCGCCGCCCTTCCATCTCCGCATGGGTCAAATCCCACACGTCGGTGCCGTCATAGTTCAACATGTGGACCATGTTCAGGTAGGTCGCCTCACCATGGTCGGTAATGCCGCTCCAAGTTCCCCCGATGCTTTTCATCCCGGCCGGAATAATCCCAGCCGCACGCGCCTGATCAAACGGCTCTTCAAGATAGGGGCTGAACAGCTCATCCTCTTTCCCCGTAGTCTCCATATCCCAGTTTTTCCCCCAATCTTTGTACTTTGTCGGATTCTCTCTGACAAAGTTGAGGAATTTTCCTTTGTCCACCCCTGATGCGGAGAACATCACCGTCACAGACAGCATCTCTTCTTTTGGGTTTTTGTAGCTGGGTGCCCCCACCATACGGACCAAATCAGCGTCTCCAGTCCCATCAATCACCCGCTTGGCTAAAATCGCCCCCCGGCCGGACTTTGACTCCACCACAATCCCTTTGATTTGATCATCTTCAACGATCGCATCCACCGCATATGTGTGTAACAGCGGCTTAATCCCCGCCTCTTGAACCCACTGATCCGCTAAAATTTTAAACAGTTCTGTATTGATGGCGTGGCTCGTTGATTGCGGCTCTGGATAGGCGGCATCCATATTCTTAGCCCGTGTTTCAAACTCAATCCCGATCCCTTCTACGTCAACCGTTTCTTCGTGCCGATACCAAGCGATCCCTTCAACCCCCACATGGGTCAAGTTGCCGCCAAAACAACCGTAGCGATCAATCAGCATCGTCTCGACGCCAGCACGTGCACAGCTAATCGCGGCCGCCAAACCGCCCGGGCCACTGCCAACCACCAGCACGTCCGTCTCTGCAATTACGGGGATTGGTTTTGCAGGCAAGGTTACTGTTTTTACTGTCATGGAAAGTCCTTCTAAGACCAACAGAATTGGTCTTAAATCTGTCTAGGTTTGTCTAATCGAAGATTATGCTGGACTATTAAATGGTGTCAAATAGCGTAGAGGTCCTTGAGGAAACTTATTACCAACTCAAAACGTGACACGAAAAAAAATGAAACAAGATTATTCCAAACAAATTGTCATTATCGGCGCAGGCATTATGGGCGCTTCCATTGGCTATCACTTAGCCAAAGCGGGCGGCCAGATCACCATCTTAGAAAAAGGGACGCCCGGGCACGGGGCAACGGCCGATTCATTTGCATGGATCAACGCCTCTCGGGGCAAAAAGCCGTTCCACTATTACGAACTTAATCTGATGGGGGTAAAGGCGTGGAAACAGCTTGAGTTAGACCTAAATGGCGAGCTACAGGTGACATGGGGCGGTAGCCTAGAATGGTCGGCCGACGATGATACGGCCAACACCATCAATCAAGAATCGCAAAATCACCAGTCATGGGGGTATCCGCTTCGCCAAGTTTCGGCTGACGAATTTGAACAGCTTGAACCTAATTTAACGGCGGCCGACTTTAAAACCGCCATTTATACAGACATCGAAGGGCACGTTGATCCAGTGTTTGCCACACAGGTTCTGCTCAACCGGGCGCAACAGCATGGGGCCAAGCTCTACACCGGCTGCGAAGTGATGGGGATCGAACAGGCAAACGGTCAAACTCGCATCGTCAAAACCTCTTTAGGGGATCTTGAGGCTGATGTGATCGTAATTGCCTGTGGAAACCACAGCCCGAAAATTGCTGACATGGTTGGCGTAACGGTTCCGATGCAGGATTCCCCCGGCGTATTGGTTCATTCCAAGCCTCAAGGCGCCCTCATCAACCGAATTGTGCTTTCTCCACACGGCCACATGAAGCAAAAACCGGACG
>JAHDGV010000696.1 GCA_020631655.1 Chloroflexota bacterium
GCAGGTTTTATCGAGTGGTCACCATCTACCCGAGAAATAGAACCTGCGAGGTCTTTTGATGTAACGTCAATAATTATTCAGCTTCTTCGTCAGAGGTATCCTCTTTTTTAGCCGTTTTGCTTTTGCGACTCTTTTTGGGAGCAGGTTTTTTCTTTTCGGCCGTTGGCTCTTCGGCTGCTTCTTCTGCCTTTGGTTCTTCAATCGAAACAATTTCAGTTTCTACTTTCTGTTCTGGCGGCTCAAGAGTCAGGTTGAGCAATGCTTCCAATTCCTCAGGCGATAGCTCAATCTGCGATTGGTATTCAGGAATATCTTCTTTGGTGAAGGTTTTTAGATCTTCATCGCTGATCGATTCTGAGTCATCTTCAATCTCTATGTCAATGCCGACAATTCGGTTCGCCTGCATCTCAATTGTGTCTTCAAAAAGGTTGCGTGCATACCGGCCGTTACCAAACGCATTGTCACGTTCAGAATAAGCTTTGGCCATGTGTAATTTGACCGCATTACGCGCCCCATCTGTTAGATCAAAGCCACCTTTGTTGGCGAACAGAGCATAGATGTCGGTTAACTCTTCAGGGTTGTAGTGATCAAAGTACAGATACCGGTTAAAGCGAGAGCGAACACCTGGGTTGGCATCCAGAAAGCGATGCATTTCATCAGCGTATCCAGCGATAACGAGGGCAAATTCACCCCGTTTATCTTCCATCCGTTTGAGCAACGCTTCGATCGCCTCTTGCCCAAAATCACGGCCGCCTGCGCCTCCATCACTCGGCATCAACGAATAAGCTTCGTCGATAAACAACAGGCCGCCAATCGCTTCTTCAACCACTTCGTCCACTTTGGGAGCCGTTTGCCCGACGTATTGGGCGACCAATCCGGCCCGATCTGTTTCAACCACGTGACCGCTGGTTAAAAAGCCCAGTGCATGATAAATCCGGCCGATGAGACGTGCGACAGTCGTTTTACCCGTTCCCGGAGGACCAGCCAAAACCATGTGCAACGAGAGATCGGTCGTTTTCATCCCGCGATCAGCGCGCAGTTTTTGAACTTTAAGCACGTTGATCAGCGTGTTGATCTCTCGTTTGATGTTTTCCATCCCGATCAGCCCGTTCAACTCTTCCATGACCGACTCAAGGTCAGCCTCGGTTGGGGGCTCGGCCGCTATTTTGCTCTTGCCACCATCTTCAACATCATCTCGATGGACGTAATAGGTGACGAGCACGCTTTGAATCTCGAGTTGGAGTTGGCCGTTAACGATGAACCCGATCCCGGCCGTTTTGGCAGGCATCGAAACGGGCAGGCGATGCACTTCTTCGTTGTTGATTGCAAAGATCGCTTCTGATTCTCTTTGGGTGACGGTGAGCTCATTGGTTCCCGTTTGCTGTTTAACCAAAGGAGATTCAATCCATTCGGTTAACGCCTGCCATTCCCCTTTGACCCGTCTTTTAACTTTGAAATAGCCGCTCCCAGAAATCTCAAACGCGTAGCAATTTTCTTTGTCTTGGCCGCGCCAAATGATCCCAAAGCCATGATTCCCGCCAGATCGGCGACGAATCACCGTGTTGACCCGAAACTCAGAAGCGGGCTCAATATTTAAATCTTTCCAGATGATTGAGTGGCCGACATCGGCCCAGCGTTGGATCAGATAGTGGTATCCACGTTGGCTTAGTTTTTTCCGCTGGTCGTCTTGCTCCGGCCATTCATTCCGGTTGTCAATAAAGTGGTCATGGAAAATCGGCATATTGTTTAGCTTAATCAGCTTGATCAGCCATTTAGCCCATCAGCTAGCTGGCTGAGCGGCTGAAAGTGCGCGCAGCGAACGGGCTGATAAAGCTGAAATGCTGATTAAGCTATTCTTTTATGAAGTAGTCGTAGATCGTATTTAAGTCTTCACCCGAATCGTAGTGGATGACAATTTTGCCCTTTTTGTCGTTCCCTGCGATGTCCACCTGCATTCCTAAATACTGCCGGAACTTGCTCTGAACATCATTTAGCTCTGGCGAAAGTGTCCCTTTAATGCGTGGCGCATTGGCTTTCTTTGCCAAAATCTGGTCAATCATCCCAACGGTTTTACTAACGTTTAAATCGTTATTGATGATCGAAGCCAAAACAGAAGCGATATCGTCCTCTTTTTCAAGGCGCAACAGTTCACGCGCATGGCGGCCGGTGATTGATCCATCAACCACAGCTTGCTGAACGTTTGGGGGTAATTCTAAAAGGCGGACTAAGTTTGCAACGGTTGAGCGGGCTTTCCCCA
>JAHDGV010000122.1:0-4382 GCA_020631655.1 Chloroflexota bacterium
TCATCATCGTCGAAGTCCTCGTCATCAGAGTCATCGTCGTCAATGTCATCATCAGTGGGTTCTGGTGATGGATAAGGGTACGCACCGGGTGTTCCCATAGCAGGAGGCTCGGGTGTATTTGTCGGTTCTTGAGTTTCGGTTTCGCTTGGTTCAGGTGTATTTGTGTTGTCAACTGTAACTGTCAGCGTTGGTTCGACTGTTGGTTCGGCCGTTGGTGTTTCAATCACCTCTTCAATCGGCTCTATCTGGCTCTCATCAATTTCAATGGCGGTTAAGGTGCCATCCGCAAGTTCAACGGTAATTTGAATGTAATCGTCATCACTAAAGTCGATGAGTTGCACAGTATCTTCCGTTAGTTCAATTTCAAAGCCCTCTACAATGATGGTGTTTTCATCAATAATCATCACGGGGCCATCAAACGTTACCGTAGCGTTGCGACCATCAATCATCAATTGATCTAACTCTGCTACACGTGATGCAGCGACCTCTGTCAAGATATTTGCCTTTTGCTCTTGCGGCGCAAACTGAACTCTTGCCTGTTGGCTGATGGTTTTTATTGGATATAAAATGTCGCCTGGCAAACTGTCGGCCGAGGCGTTTAAGGTAAAAAAGAAACTGAAAACTACTAGTAAACTTGCTAACGCACTACGTGTCACTCTGGTCATTAGATTTGTCTCCTGGGGAAATAAAAATTCATTTAGAGAACGAACTGATCCAACCAACCAAGCAAGCGGATTCACATTTAAAGATTTCGCCTTTTCTTGTTTTAGAATTTCTAGCATATTGGCTTCACCAGCCAAGGATGCTTGTTGAGAAATTGGCTCAAATGGGACTTGCCCAATAAGAGCTGTAATTTCCAAAACAGGACGAAGCTCATCTTCCCAGTCTGGATACTTGTCCAGACATTCCGAAACCGTTCCACCTTGATGCAAATAATCAAGACAATCGTTGAGAATATCATCAAATGATTGCGGTGAATTATTAAACATGGGCACCTTCCTTCTCTAGGATTCTACGCAAGGCGTTTATGGCCCTACGTTGCAGAGATTTGATACTTGCATCTGATTTACCGATAGCTTGTGCAACCTTTAAGACTGTCTGCTGTTGTAAAAAACGAAGAATAATAACTTGACGCTGTTCTTCGGTGAGCTGGTTTAGTGCATCAGCAAGTTTTTCGCTTTCTATTTTTTTGCCTATCTGGGCCATCAAACTATCTCCTGAGTAAACCTCTTTATCGTTTAAGGGAAGCCATTCGATTCGACCTTGACGTCTGGTGTGATTGATTACTAAATTGCCTGCAATGGTGTACAGCCAAGCAACGAAGGGTTTCCCCACCGGCCGCCAGCTGTGTATTTGTTTCACCATGCGTTCAAACACATCACTCGTTAGGTCTTCTGCCAAAGGGCGTTCTCCTACGCGATAATAGATATAGGTGTAAACGGCTTTGTGATACCGAGCATATAACTCGCTAAAAGCTTCCGCTTCACCTGCTTGTGCTTGTTTGATTAGATCCGTTTCATTCATCATGCAATACCCGGGTCAGTTGCTTGATCTGTGTCTTAATAGGTATAACAACCGAAAATCAAAAATGAACCTGCCTGCAAAAAAATTACTCAAATTGAGTTTGAAAATATAGGTTATATCCTAAACATAAGTTGATGTATAAAGGTTCGGGGCTATTTGGAGCAATTTAGTTTAAGCGTGTAATTTACGAATTACTGTGCTCGAGCTTACCTAGAAAACAAAAAGACCCAACCTGTTGGTTGAGTCTTTTCTGAGTCGCGAGGTAAGTTAACTCGCTCCTCTAAAGGGATGCATTTACATGAGTCTTGGTATCAACGAGTCAAAATCGGCATATAAATATACATCAAGGTTCCAGTCTGAGGTTGTTCAGATGGTTCTGCGGTTGGGGTGTCTGTGGGTAGAACAGTGGCAATCGGGGTTACTGTTTCACTTATTACAATTGTTGCCGTAGCAGTTGATTCTACGGTTGGTTCTTGAGTTGGTGTTGGTGTAGCAGTCGGGGGTAAAACCTCACACGATTCCCATTCAAAGATTAAGTCGTCAATGATAAATTGGGCTTCGGTGCTCGAAGAGAATAGCCAAATCACAATCGATTCAGCCCCTTCGGGCAGAGTATCCGTTATTTCAAATTCAACAAACTCATCTGCTACGATTGGAATAATTTGCAAAGCGGCATCACCAATTTCTTGCCCAGTGCTATCGAGATAATCAACACCTACACCGGTCCAGCTTTGGGCGTCTAGCGGACTCATAGCGGTAAACCCTTTAAAGGTAAAGGTTTCAATTTGAGAAACGCTGATCGCTTGTGATGCGTATCCGTTAGAGACGGCCAAACCGTCACCCGTGCGGCCGCTAACAATTTCAAGCGTACCAAATGATTGCCAATCGGTTGTTCCATTGTCGAAGGATGGATTCTCCAATTCGTTACAGGCTGCTGGATCGGGGGTCGGCATTGGGGTTTGGGTGGATGTTGACGTTGGTACTGGAGTTTGAGTTGATGTTGATGTAGGTGTCATTTCAGGGATCGATGTGGGTGTCAACGTTACAGGAATAGCCGTTGGCGTTACAACCTGTGAATTCACCAGAGAAACTGTAGCTTTATCGCGCAGGATTAAATAGCTGTAAACTACATCGGTGGGGGCGATCCAAACCTCATTTGTTCCATCTTCACCATATGTTGCAATCAGATAGTCCAATGTTTCAACTAAAGCTGATGTGTTATCCCCAAACAGGTCTGATCCATGTGAGAAAGTTGTGTACCAATAAGGCAGATTAACCTCAAATAGATCTGAGGTGGTTCGCCAATGTATGTCATCAAATACGTCAATGATTCCCTCCGCAAAACCGTTCACCCCATCAATGCGGCCGTCGCGAAGGACCAGAGCGTTTGGATCGATCGGAGAGGTTACGTCCATAATTGGAGGCCAAGCATCAAGACCACCTTCTACATAAAGAAGAGTTTCTTCATTGTTGTCTCGAATATCAAAAACCACCTGTGGGTAATGGTCATACTGAATAAAATCACCGCAAGGAATCGAGAATCCAATAACGTTGTAATCTGGTCTAGAAGAAAGTGCAATTAGATTCTGTAACTTTGCTTGTGCTTTGAGCACATCTGCTTTTCTATCTGCTAACGTCCAATCGGCCGAACACCCTTCTTCATGATTAGTAGAGTGATTGTTAATGCTCCATCCGGCATCCATCATTTCTTGAAATTCAGTAATATCAAACGACCCGGGGCCGGTATCAGACTCCGTAATAAAGTCACTCACAAGGTTATACGTAGCTGGAATATTTCGATCTAAAAAAACCTGTCTTTGCTCGTCTAGCCAAAAATTGTCATCAAATCCGTGAGAATAAGCCCATAAATAACCATCCTTCAGGCTAAGTTTACTGATCGTGCCAATATCCTCAGGGTTTGAGGCGCCTTCAACTTGAACCTGAAACGATGTTACATTCGTGGTAAATGTGATCGTCGTGCTGTTTAGATCTTGCCAATGGTCAATGGGTTGTCCCAACTCATCAACGACTGCGATATTTACCCCATCTCCAATATCGACTGAATAGGTTAAGTCATACTCATTTAGAGTTGGGACATTCGACCTATCTAATTCATACGTTAACTCTATGCGGGATGCACCAAATAATTGGTTGGTAGAAGTTAATAGGATGAAAATAAAAAGGAGCAAACTGATAAGTAGAAGGAACCGTTTGATATTGTGGTTGGTTTTTTGCATAGATATATATCCTTAGAGGCCTTTTGAAGATGTCTGCTTATTGATAAAAGGTGATGTTGTCTATTTATCAAAAATCGGTAAGCAGGTGTTGAAAATCACCTCATATAAAATGCGATTTCACCCCTGATCTGTCAGGTGAGCAAGGGGAATTTTTTAGACTTAGGTGTTACAAAATAGATGACGATTTGTTGCGATGATCGTATTTTGAGCATGCATAAATTAGCCTGTACCTTTTAGTTACTGCCTTATGCAAGGTAAAGTGTTTTAAGTGTGATATTTAACTGCTGGCTAGATCTGCGGCTTAGCTGCGTCTGAGCAACCTGATATCCCTTTTCGCCTCAGTTATTAGATTGTTATTCTTCGACTAATTCAATAGAGGGACTGCATAGATTCCATTGAACTCATGATGATAAAAGTTCGGTATAAACGGCGTTACGGCCGTCATTGCCTATAAAATTAAATTATCTTGGGCAAAAATTTATAACCAAGCCCCGTTAGATTGGTGTACTAATCGTTACCTTTTTTATCCTTTTTGTCTTTGTTTCCTTGTCCAGAATTTGAATTATTGGTATCCCCTGGTCCAGCATTGGGGTTTGCTTCGTTGTTACCGTTGTTGTTCCC
>JAHDGV010000122.1:4482-14265 GCA_020631655.1 Chloroflexota bacterium
TTGGGGTTTGCTTCGTTGTTACCGTTGTTGTTCCCCGGCCCAGCATTGGGGTTTGTTTCGTTGTTACCGTTGTTGTTCCCCGGCCCAGCATTGGGGTTTGCTTCGTTGTTACCGTTGTTGTTCCCCGGCCCAGCATTGGGGTTTGTTTCGTTGTTACCGTTGTTGTTCCCCGGCCCAGCATTGGGGTTTGCTTCGTTGTTACCGTTGTTGTTCCCCGGTCCAGCATTAGGATTGGGCTCTTGTTTTTCTAATTCACCATCTTCTGCGGAGCCATCATCCTTCTCATTATTATCTGTAGCCTCACTCTCGTCCGAATCATCAATTGGTGTTTCTGATTCGATTTCGCTTTGATCAATTGAAAGTGCTGATAAAGTGCTATTTTGTAGCTGAATCGTGACTTCGATCAGATCACCGTCTGAAAAGCTAAAACTTTCGACAGTTTCAGAAGTTAGTTGAATTTCGAAGTCTTCAACTAAGATGGTCGTATCGTTTAATCGTCTGGCTGGTCCGTTGAGTGTGATTGTTGCCTCTCGACTACTATCTTCAATAACCATGTCCAGGTCCCGAGCACGCTTGGTTGAAATCTCAGCGATGACGGCCGATTTTTTGGCTGATGTAGCCAGTTGTATGCGAGCTTGCTGGCTTAATGTTTTTACTGGATACAACATGTCTCCGGGTAAACTATCGGCCGATGCATTTGCTGCAAAGAAAAGGCTAAAAACAAGCAACAAGCCTGCTAAGGTAGCTCCAGAGAATCGTTTACTGTGCGTTCGACGTGATTCAGAAAAAAGGTCAAGCCAGATATCGATCTCTTCTCGAATTAAATTAGGCAACCAACCCCGTTCGGCCGCGGCTTTTTGTTTAGCCTGCTTAGTCTTAACCGTCTCTTTAAGCCGATTTCTACCTTTTTGGAAGGCAGGAATTGACGGAGGAGTCACCTCAATCATATTTATTTGAACGGTGAGCTCCAGAATAGGCTGTAGTTCAGCTGAGGATTCTGGAAACCGCTCTAAACAGTCGTTTATGCTTGCCCCTTGTTGGATCAAATCGAGGCAGGTGTTCAGCGTATCATCAAAATTAAGTTGTGACATGAACACTATCCTTCTCAAGAATGCGGCCGAGTGAATTTATCGCACGGCGCTGTAACGCTTTGATACCCGTTTCGGTTTTACCAATTGCGGCCGCAACAGCGGCGATTGATTCACCTTGCAAAAATCGCAAAATAATGACTTGTTGCTGATCCTCAGTTAATTGCCTCAGAGCCTTAGCTAATTGTTCATGTTGGATTCTTTTGCTGATTTGTGTCATTAGATTCTCACTGGTATCTGGATCTCGTTCGTTCAGAGATATCCATTTGATGAGTTGCTGTCTTTTTAAATGATTTCGTACCAAGTTCCCTGCAATCGTGTACAGCCAAGCGATAAAAGGTTTGCCCATTGGCTTCCAATTATCGATTTTCATCACCATGCGTTCGAAAACATCGCTTGTAAGGTCCTCGGCGAGTGCCTGGTCCCCAACGCGATAGTAGATATAGGTGTAAACAGGCGTGTAGAAACGGTCATAAAGCTGTTCAAAAGCTTCAGGATCGCCGCTCTGAGCACGTTCAACCATATCTGTTTCGTTCGTCATAGTTTTCTTAGCCAAACCGAATGATTACACTACGCATAACAACCAACATTCAAAAAAGATACCCCCAACTCAAAATTCAATTTTGAGTGAGGAAAAAATCAAGTGTATTTACAAGAAACCTTAAACCGACTACTATCGAATTATGCGCGTTCATCCTAACGACATCCCACTTTATCATCTGCCAAAGTTTACCCGCATGGGCGGTTCATCTTTTCAGATTGGGCATTTAAACCCGGCCGAATTTGGTGATGGGTCATCTATTCCCGACCGCCATTCGTTTTATACGATATTTTGGTTTACCTCTGGGTCTGGAACGCACTTTATCGATTTTATCCCGTATGAGATTAAGCCTAACTCAATTTTCATGTTCCGGCCGGGACAAACCCATTACTTTGAGGTCAATCAGGCTCCTGAAGGATATCGGGTTTTTATGGAGCAAGATTTAAATCACAGCAAATTTGACTTAAAAATTTATGACTTTTTCCAGCTCACCCATCGCTCGCCGGTAATTTACATTGATGATGCAGAGGGGAGTGACCTACAAATCCTATTTAATTTGCTTTTAGCAGAGTTCGGCCGGATGAGCGACCCGGCTAACGAAGCGATGGCCCATCTGCTGAAATTAGTGTTGCTGAAACTAGAAGGGTTTTACGACACCCGGTTCCTAGATCAGGGTGAAGGGGAAGCCGATCAGCTGATCGATCAGTTCCAACAATTGGTTGAAGATCAATACTTTGAGCAACATCGTATTAAACATTATGCCAGCCAGCTGGGCATTACGGCCGACTACTTGTCCGAACGGGTCAAAATGGTCCTTGGGGTGCCCCCTTCCAAACTTATCCATCATCGATTAATGGTAGAAGCCAAACGCCTGCTAGCCTACACAGACCTAACCTCGGCCGAGATTAGCCACACCCTCGGTTTTAATGACAGCGCCTACTTTTCTCGCTTCTTCAAGCGAGAAACCAGTCAAACGCCCCTCAAGTTCCGCGGGCAGATTCGGGAAAAGTACAATCATCACCCAGAATAATCCAATATTTTAGGTTTTAGAATCCGTAAAATAACAATTGATTGTGTAGATGCCTGCAACTCCAAATGTTGGGCATCTTTTATTTACGAGACTAGCTAAAAAATTAGGAAGGTAGAAATGTTAAAGAGATTAATTTTTGGGTTGATGATGGTGCTTTTAGGCGCGTTTTTAATCGCTTGTAGCCCGCAGGTAGAGACTGTAGAGGAAGCGGCTCCTGTCGTAGAAACCGATAGCGAAGCTGAAGAAGTTGTAGTAGTTGTTGAAGATGAAGTTGCACAAGTGGTCGAAGTTGCCGAAGAAGAAGCCGCTGAGCCTGAAGCTGTAGAAGATGAGATGGAAGAAGAGATGACGGCGGAGGGGGGCGAAGCGATCTACATGGTTTCGGCCGCTGATAGCACCGTTTCTTGGCTCGGTAGCAAACCGGTTGGCAACTCACACACCGGCGTGATCGATATTTCAGAAGGGGAACTGACCTTGGCAGATGGAGCGCTTGTAGCGGGATCGTTTGTGATCGATATGACCACGATTGCGTCAACCGACGGTGCGCCGCCACGCTTGACCGAGCACCTGAATTCAGACGATTTCTTTGGGACCGCAACATTCCCAACCGCTAGCTTGGTCATCAATTCGGCCGAAAGTTTGGGTGGCGATCAATATGCGGTGATGGGCGACCTAACCATCAAAGAAATCACTAATCCAATTGAATTTACCGCCACCGCAAGTGAAGCGGACGGTGTGGTTAACGCCACGGCCGATATTGTTTTTGATCGTGCAATGTACGATGTTCAATTTGGTTCAGGTTCATTCTTCCAAGATCTGGGTGATGACCTGATCGCTGACGAAATTGAAATCACAGTTGAATTGGTCGCTATGCACGGTAATGCTGAGATGATGGAAGAAGCTAGCATGTCAGAAGATACGATGGAAGCGGGCGGAGAAGGTCTTTACACTGTTTCGGCCGCCGATAGCACTGTTTCATGGCTTGGTAGCAAACCGGTTGGTAACTCTCACACCGGCGTGATTGACATTGCAGAAGGGGAACTGACCTTGGCAGATGGAGCGCTTGTAGCGGGATCGTTTGTGATCGATATGACCACGATTGCGTCAACCGACGGTGCGCCGCCACGCTTGACCGAGCACCTGAATTCAGACGATTTCTTTGGGACCGCAACATTCCCAACCGCTAGCTTGGTCATCAATTCGGCCGAAAGTTTGGGTGGCGATCAATATGCGGTGATGGGCGACCTAACCATCAAAGAAATCACTAATCCAATTGAATTTACCGCCACCGCAAGTGAAGCGGACGGTGTGGTTAACGCCACGGCCGATATTGTTTTTGATCGTGCAATGTACGATGTTCAATTTGGTTCAGGTTCATTCTTCCAAGATCTGGGTGATGACCTGATCGCTGACGAAATTGAAATCACAGTTGAGTTGGTTGCTCAAAAATAAGTAAGCACCTAGTTAATTTAAACACCATGAAATGCTCACTGGAAAACCCGGTGGGCATTTTTTCTTTTACCCAAATCCTAGAATCTCACGGCCGTTCCCTGTAGAATCCTCCTTTATCTTTAGGAGGCGGTGATGGCTGAATTTTATTTAGACGATAGCGTTGTTCATCAAGTTTGGGACCACGGCTTAGAGCCAAGGCTTTTAATTGATCCCGGCGATACGGTGATCTTTGAATGCCGTGAGGCGAGCAACTTACAGGTTCATCCCACCTCAACTCAGCGGGATTTTGCAACCCGTACCCGAGGCGGAGGCCATCCTTTAACCGGCCCTGTTTTTGTAAAAGGGGCCACCATAGATGACACGTTAGCAGTCGAAATTTTAGAGCTGAAACACAAAGGATGGGGGTGGAACGGCCATGTTCCGGGTTTTGGCCTGTTGGGGCAAGATGAACAGTTTAACTCGCCGTACTTACAACTTTGGGATTTAAAGGATGACATTTGCACCTTCAAAGACAGTGATAAAGTTAAAGTCCCTTTTGAACCCTTTTGTGGGGTGATGGGGGTTGCCCCTGCCGATGCTGGCGAGCACGGCACAGGCCCGCCGGGATTCCACGCAGGAAACGTCGATGTGCGCGGCCTTGTCGCAGGTGCCACAGCTTATTTTCCGATTCATGTGTTTGGGGCGCTCTTCTCAACGGCCGATTGCCACGCGGCCCAAGGTGATGGTGAGGTCAGTGGCATGGGGATTGAATCCCCTATGACAGTGACGTTGCGCTTTAACTTAGTCAAGAATTATAAAATCAAAGAACTGCAGTTTACGACTCCCAGCCCGCTCACCAAGGCAGACACGGCCGGATATTTCGCCACCACGGCCCACGGCCCCGACCTGTTTGAAAACTCTCAAAACGCTGTGCGCTACATGATCGATTGGATCGTAGCCAATCACGGCTTAACCCCTAGCGAGGCCTATTGCCTGTGCAGTGCCGCGGCCGATCTTAAAATTAGCGAGATCGTCGACGTGCCTAATTGGGTAGTCTCTTGCTACATCCCGCTAAGTATTTTTAATTAGTTTGTGGTGATGGTTGTGGTTGTAAAATTAGGAAGTTGTGTAGTGCCTAATCCCCGCAACCCCGCCCCTCGCCACTTCGCATCATGAAACCAAAACGAATTATCATTATCCGCCACGGCCAGTCAGAAGGAAACGCCGACCACTCGGTCTATGCCAAAGTTCCCGATCACGAGATCAAGTTAACCAAACGTGGGAAACATGAGTCACTCGCGGCCGGTGCTGAGATCGCCAATATTATTGGGCAAGAAAAAATAAGAGCCTATGTCTCTCCGTTTAAGCGAACGCGCCAAACGTTTGAAGGGATCGCCAAACGCATCGAGCCAAATTTAACCGACATGCTGGAAGACCCACGTATTCGGGAGCAGGGGTTTGGGAATTTGGTGTCGATGGATCGCGCCAAAGAATTGTTGGAGGAGCGTGCTGAGTACGGGAAGTTCTACTTCCGGCCGCCCAACGGTGAATCTTCGGCCGATGTGTATGATCGTATCAGCACGTTTATGGAGTCGATGTACCGTGCGTTTGAACGGCCGGATTTCCCTCCCAATGTTCTGATTGTCACCCACGGTGGTGCTTTGCGCGTGTTTTTGATGCGCTGGTTTCGGCTGAAAGTGGAAGAATATTTAGCTCTGGGCCATGCAGATAACTGCCAGATCATGATTATAGAAATGAATGAAAAGGGGAAATATGAGCTGGTGCAGGGGCTGTAGCTCGCTGAGACCTGAAGGTCTTTGCTCGTAACCACGCTCTGGCGAGCTAATAAGCAGGCCAAAGGCCGTTATCCTAAGCCAGAGGTTTAACCTCGGTTGCTCGATCTAATTGCGTCATGAAACCAAAACGAATCATCATTGTTCGCCACGGACAATCAGAAGCCAACGTTGATAAAAGCGTTTATGCGACTGTGCCTGATCATGAAGTTGCGCTGACCGCAGAAGGAGAAGCGCAAGCAGTTGCGGCCGGAACCGAAATCGCAAAAATAATCGGCCAAGAGACTGTTCGAGCCTACGTGTCACCCTATAAACGCACCCGCCAGACCTATTCTGGCATTTCAAAAACCATCCAACAAAATGTGCTTGAGGTGTGGGAAGAACCGCGCTTGCGAGAGCGAGAGATTGGCCGATGGTATATTCAAAATCATAAGACT
Source organism: Chloroflexota bacterium (assembly GCA_020631655.1). Lineage (GTDB taxonomy): Bacteria > Chloroflexota > Anaerolineae > Promineifilales > Promineifilaceae > WTJY01. The sequence goes on from JAHDGV010000122.1 coordinate 10,803, forward strand.
GAGATTCTTCAAGAACGAGCAGAATTTGGCCGGTTCTACTATCGTTTTCCGGGTGGTGAATCTTCGGCCGACGTGTTTGACCGGATGAGTACGTTTCTTGAGTCGTTGCACCGTGCGTTTGATAAACCGACCTTTCCAGAAAATTGCCTGATTGTCAGCCACGGAGTTGCAATTCGCGTGTTGCTCATGCGCTGGTTTCGGCTCACTGTCGAAGAGTATTTAGACTTGCAAAATCCGGTCAACTGTCAGTTAATTGTGCTAGAACTGAATGGCAAAGGGACGTATGAGGTTGTGCAAGGACTAGGGACAAAAAGTGGAAAAGAGAGCAGAGTTTGAACAACTAATCGCTGAAAAAATGGCGGAGTTTCACATACCGGGAGTGAGCATAGGTGTGATTACGGCCGACGGGCCAGAATACTTTACGGCCGGGGTCACCAGCATTGACAACCCGCTCGATGTGACGGCCGACACCCTGTTTCAGGTCGGGTCAAACACCAAATTGATGACCGCCACACTGCTGTTGCTGTTGGCCCATCAGGGCAAGATTGATCTCGACGCGCCGATCCGCTCGGTGTTGCCCGATTTTAAGGTTCAAGACGAAACCGCCTCTGCTACGGCAACTATCCGCCAGTTGCTCACACATTCGGCCGGATGGGTTGGGGATCACTTTATTGAAACTGGCAGTGGAGATGATGCGCTTGATCGCTACGTTAAATCGATGGCCAACTTGCCTCAACTTGCCCCCATCAACTTTTCTTTTTCATACAACAATTCCGCCTTCGCCGTGGCGGGTGCCATCATTGAAAAAATAACCGGACAATTGTACGAAGATGCAATTGTAGAGATGTTGTTTAAGCCGTTGGGGATGAACAATAGTCTGATCCGAGCGGCCGAGGCGATGTTGCGTCGCTTTGCAGTCGGGCATACCCCGCCTAACGAAGATGGGGAGGTCAGTGTGGCAGGGCCGTGGCCGTTGCCCCGAGCCATGTACGCGGCAGGTGCGGTGGCCGCTTCGGCCGTGGATATGCTCATGTTTGCACAATTTTTCATGGATGGGGGCAAAACGGCCGAGGGTGTTCAAGCTATCCCACCAGAGGTGATGGCCCAAATGTGGGAACCACAATTTGAAATTGGCGCAGGGATCGGATCGGTGGCACACAGCTGGTTTGTTGAGGATCACGGTGGTCATACAGCCTACCGGCACGGGGGTGCAACGGTGGGGCAGTTGTCCGCTTTTAAGCTGATCCCGAGCAAAAACTTTGCATTTGTCTCGATGACCAATGGGCAACTGGGGACGCTGTTTAACGCGGCGATTGAGGCTTGGCTCATCGAAAATGTGTGTGGCATTGCGCCAGCTCCAGACCCGGCTCCGTTTACACCTACGGAAGCTCAAATTGCCGAACTGCTTGGCACATACGGCCGGCCGATTATGGACATGGAAATCAAGCAAGACGGGGATAAACTAGTGGCTCAGGTGAGAGCCAAACAGGGTTTTCCAACCGAAAATGATCCGCCCCGGCCGCCAACCCCGTGGTTCGAGGTAAGATTTATCTCGGCCGGCGCGATCAAAGCTTTTGGTGGGCCGATGGACGGCAATCAGGGACAGCTGATCCGTAAACCAGATGGGTCACTTGGCTGGCTCCGGTTCACCTCTCGTCTCAACATCAAACAAAATTAGGCCGAGGCCGCAGGCCGTTATCCCAAGCCAGAGGTTTTAACCTCTGCAAATTTATAAAACATGAACGATAAATACGCGGCCGAAATGGCCCAATGGAAATCAGAAAGAATTGAAACCCTAAAAACACCCGATGGATATCTAAGCTTAGTGGGGTTGTGTTGGCTCAAACAGGGGGAAAATGGCTTTGGCTCCGGCAAAGATAACGATTGCCAATTCCCGGCCGGATTGCCAGACAAAATCGGCACCTACACCATAAACGATAGCGGCATTACTGTTTCAATCCAACCAGATGTGACTGTGCTACACAACGGTCAGCCGGTAACTCAAATGGCGATTAAAACCGATGCGAATGCAGGTGGACCCACGCTTCTTGAAATAGGTACGGTCAATTGGTACGTGATCAAACGGGGGGATGCATTGCTTATCCGCATCCGTGATTCAAACAGCCACATGCTCCAAACCTTTAGCGATGTTGAGCGTTTCCCGCTTGAAGAGGCGTGGCGAATTTCAGGTAGCTACACCCCTCGAACCGAACCAAAACCGATCCCGGTCCCCAATATTTTGGGACAAGAAAATAACATGATGTCCCCTGGCACCATTCAAATCGAGGTAGCTGGTGAAAAGCGGGAGCTGGTGGCGTTTCAAACGGCCGACCCCAAACGATTTTTCTTGGTGTTGGCAGATGGGTTAGCAGGCAAGGAAACATACGGCGGCGGCCGATTTCTAACTACTGAACCGATGGATGAGTCGGGCAACATCGTGCTGGATTTTAACAAGGCAACCAATCCCCCCTGCGCATTTTCCCCCTTTGCGACCTGCCCTTTACCCGTTGATGAAAACAGGTTTTCGGTCGAGATTCCGGCCGGAGAAAAAGTTTTTCACTACTAAAAACTGAAATCTATTGCTGAACTTTGCGTTGAATTTGAAAATCAATCAAGGCCCCCAGAGAAATTCCCAACGTATACGCCACAATATCTGACCAGATAAAGCCGTACCCGATCACCAGCCCAATCAGCTTAAACGAGCGCAACCACGTCAGCCATGGCGGGTGAAACAGCTGTGTAAACTCAATAAAGTAAGTGGTTGCCAACGTAATCCAAAACGCCTGCCAAGTTGTTAGCCGAAACACCAAGCAGTACAAAAAGAAGAATAGGGTCGCCCACAAAAAATCACCCGCATAGGTTACATACCAAGCGGGAAAAAACTGCGGGATTGTTCTGGATGGCAATCCCAGAGCCAGCAAAAGCAAAATGATGGGGATATAAATCTTTAAGTTTCGTTGCATATTTTAAACCTAGTAGGGGTCGAAGGGGGCGGGTTCAACTTAGAATCACTAATCAAATTTGGTTCCGCCCCCTTCGACCCCTACCGTAACATGTACACGCAAGATTCTAAAAGCACCTGAGTGTGGTGATTTTGCCCTTACCCCATTGCATCTTTTAGAGCCGAAACCGCTTCAAACTCCACATCATGAATCACCTGCACCTGCGCGGCCAACTGCTCGCGCAACGTTTCAACTTCTCCCTGGCTCAGCGGGAAATCGGCCGCACACGCCTCACGTATTTCGGCCAGCCGGCCGTTTATTTCAGTGATCGCTTCTCCCGTATCCGGCCCGCCCGCTCTCAACACATCCCGTTTCTGCCCCAACAACGCCCGCGCCTCAGCCAGCAACGGCACATCGTCAGACAAACCGATGGCGGTCAGCTTTTCCCACTCGGCCGCACTGTGCTCAAACTGGTCAGCCACTTGGTTCAGCGCAGGTTTGTCCAGCATCTCGGCCGCCTC
>JAHDGV010000697.1 GCA_020631655.1 Chloroflexota bacterium
TTAGAAGGGCAAAGAGTGGCTGGGGGAGCTGGGTTGTAGGAGTGCCAGATCAACATCTTGAGCCAAAGTAGGAACCACAAGCGAAAAAGTTGAACCGCGGCCTAAATTACTCTCCACATCCAGCTCTGCGTTAAGCAACTGAGCATACCCCTTTGAAATGGCTAACCCCAATCCGGTTCCCGTATGTGCTCTCGATAAAGAATCATCAACCTGCATAAAGGCTTCAAAAATCATGTCCTGCTGATCATTTGGGATGCCGATCCCATTATCAATGACCGAAAATTTGATTGCAGGTGTTCCCAATATATTCGTTTCACGGACTTCAACTGCGATCAGACCGCTTGAGGTAAATTTGGCCGCATTCCCGAGCAGGTTGAGCAAAATCTGTCTTATTTTCTGTTTGTCAGAGTGAAGATGATTTTTGGTGGTGAACATCCTAAAGGTGATCGAGTTATTATTTTTTTCGATCAATGGCTGAATGGTAAATGCCAACTCATCTAACAATTGGGACAGATCAAACGTGGCCGGTTCAACATGCGTCCGTTCGGCCTCGATCTTGGACAAGTCAAGAACTTTGTTGATCAAGTTAAGCAGATGTTTTCCAGATTGAACCATGTAGTCAACATTTTCTAAATAGATCGGATCGATGTGAAACTCTCCGGCCTGCGACTCTTCTCGGATGTCTTCCCCGTAGCCAATGATTGCGTTTAACGGAGTACGTAGCTCGTGACTCATATTTGCCAGAAAGTCGCTTTTGACTTGATTGGCCGTATCTGCATCCTCTTTTAGGTTTTGGAGCTGTTTGTTGGATCGAGTAAATTGCCGGAGGGTAAATTGGAGGGTGATCATAGCAAAAAAGACCATCCCAATTGAGTAGAGCATTTCAATCAAGGGAGAATTTACATCTTGCTTCCCCTCATAAAATCCCTGAACCTCTAGAACATAGGCGGCCACAAACCAAAGCACAATTGCAAATCCCAAAAATTTGAACCAACGTGGTTGAAAAAACAGAGCTGAAACGATGAGGATGGGATAGAAGGATTGAATCCCGATATCGTTCAAGCCTTGATTGTACAACGTTCCTGAAGCGGCCAGCGCATAGGTAACCACAATCATAATTGAGTACACCAAGTTCACTTTGCCCAAATTCAGCAGATATTTTCCAATCAGGCAAACGGATACCCCAATCCCGGTAGAAATGGCTAAAAACCAATTGGCATTTGCAACATAGAAAACCAAGAACCCACCGGCCACTAAAAATGCGGTTAGTAGAACGTAGTTCGCTACCTGAATCTGATGAAGCTCAATTGGATCTTCGATATCAAGTGGAAAAAGATTGTTCCGTATATTTCTAAAAACCGTATTTGAATTTGTCATTAGCTGATTGTTTTTGGATAGATCGTAAGCTGGGTTGTATCGAGATAAATATTGGAAACTCCACGATGTCTATGAGCATGGTACTGTAGCGGGCTCTAAAAATGAATAGGACTAACGGGGGGGTATTGCTTTATTGTATGTAGGGTATAGGCGATATGAATGATGTAGTTGTAGGCACCTGAGAGGAAAAAGTTAGGGTGAGATAACCAGAATAAACGATTATCTCACCCTGTATGGGGGGGATCAATTAATCACGATTAAAGCGGTTGATCAGGTCGCGGGCCGACGTGATTCCCGAGCCTTTGCCCGCACACTGCGAGGCACCAACGGTGTAGTTGTCGGTAAATGTGTTCACAAAATCAGCATTGATATTGCTATCAAACACATCCCGGCCGATGATCGATTGGAACTGGGGATCCACTTTCGTGCCGCCGATGGTGCCGGAGTACATCGCATATTCACAGTTGTTGCTAAAGCGAATATTGCCGCGTGGGAAGCTGGTCCGGCCGTACATCATCACCGTATTTTCGATTGAATGCTCATCATAGTTCGCATTTGAATCGATATTGAGGGTGCCCTTGTTCGTGTTGTTGTAGTGGCCGTAAATCGTCACATTCTTCAGCTTCCAGTTCTTGCCCGCTTGGTTAGATGGGTTTTTCATCCCCAATGCGTTATGCATGAAACGGGTAATTACCACATCTTCAAGCGTTAGATCATTGACCCAAGCGGTGTTGTTCGAGCTGTTTCGGTCACCCAAAATCAAGCCGGTCATAAAGTTCGGCCCGATGATGCTTCGCTGAATCGTCATCTTGTTAAAGTCGTTACTGCTGTAAATCTGGATGCCGTCTGAATGGGTACACCAGTTAAAACTTTC
>JAHDGV010000698.1 GCA_020631655.1 Chloroflexota bacterium
GTATCCTAGCGGATAGGATTTAGTAGTAAGTAATTGAGTATGAAGTATGAAGTGGTAAGGCCACTTTGTACTTCATACTTTTTACACCATACTTAAAAGGATGCCTTCAATCTCCATGATCAGATCGCAGATCTGGAGAAATCAAAAATTTTGGGAAGTGGAAATATGCAGGATAAAGATCTGCAAGTAGACAAAGTCGGCATGATCTACAAACTCCCTGATGGCGGATCTGTTGAAGCCCTCAAGGACGTTTCGTTTGAATTGGAAACCGGCCGTATTTTGACCCTTTTGGGGCCATCTGGGTGTGGAAAAACCACCCTTTTAAACATTTTGGCTGGATTTCTGGCTCCAACCAGTGGGGAAGCAAAACTTGACAACCGACGTATTGAAGGGCCGGGGCAAGATAGAGGGATGGTGTTCCAGCAGGGCGCGCTATTCGAATGGCTTTCTGTCGCAGAAAATGTTGGGTTTGGGCTCAACATGAACGTTGACTCCAGAGAGCAAACGATTCGCTTTTTGCGCAATCTCTTGTTCATCGTTGTTTACCTTGTGATGGCCGCCATTTCGGTTGGCATTATGGTAAGCATCATGGCTCAAATCGTGCAGATCGGGCCGTTGGCGCAACGGCCGCTGATTAACAACTTGGCCTTCGTTTACATTGTCGGTGTCATCATCTCGCTGGCGATTTTGCGCTATGCGATCCCACCTGTGCGGGATTGGATGCGCTCAAACCTAAAAACCGAAAAAGAACGAGAGTTCCGCGGCATTGTCGATGGTTATCTCGATACGGTTGGTCTTGGCGGTTTTGGTGACAAGGCCGTTTACGAACTATCGGGTGGTATGCAGCAACGTGTGGCTTTGGCCCGCTGCTTGGCCAACGATCCAGATGTGATCCTGATGGACGAACCGCTTGGTGCGTTGGACGCGCTTACCCGCGAGAAAATGCAGGGTCTTATCCTTAAACTTTGGAACGAGACGGGTAAAACGATTATCTTGGTAACACACAGTGTGGAAGAAGCGCTTTACTTGGGAGATCGGTTGTTTGTCATGGCCCCACGTCCCGGCCGTATTGAACGTGAGTATGATTTGCCGTTTGCAAAACAAGGACTCACGGCTGATGCCCGCGAACTCAAAACCTCGCCCGAGTTTATTGAAAAACGTGAAGAAATTTTGTCACTGATTTGGGAAATGGAAGAACAAATCATGGGGCACGCTGGGGAGGCATAACGATGGCTGAACAACAAAACAAAGACATGATGACCCGCATTTTGGCGGGATTGGGACTCACACGAGTTGGTACAACAGAACGGAAAACCGTTACCTTTGGTGATGGCTCGGCCGTAACCGGTAGCGCCTTCTGGAGCATTCTGGGTGTTGTTGTATTGCTTACGCTTTGGGTTCTATCAGCCCGGAACGAATGGACCGACCCTGAGTTTTTGCCGGGTCCGGGCTCCGTGTGGGAAAAGTACCTAGAAGTTGCAATCGACGGGTATCGCCGTGTGACTTTGGGCGAGCACGTTCGTGCCAGCCTTTCCCGCATTTTGTGGGGCTTCGGGTATGGTTGCCTCGTGGGTATCCCGGTTGGTTTAGCGATGGGTCTATCCAACACGCTACGCGGCTTGTTTGACCCGATTGTTGAATTTTTCCGGCCGATTCCCCCATTGGCCTTCATCCCTTTGGTTATCATCTGGTTTGGAATTGGCGAAGAGTCAAAACGTCTTCTATTGTTCCTAGCCGCACTATGGATCATGGTGATCGCAGCACGATCAGGGGTGTTAGGTGTAAAACTATCCAAAGTTCATGCCGCCTACTCGCTCGGTGCCTCTAAATGGCAGGTTCTGAGATATGTGATTCTACCCAATGCACTCCCCGAGATTTTTATCGGGATGCGTGTGGCTTTGGGCGTTTGCTGGGGTACGCTGGTTGCGGCCGAGCTCCTCGGTGCTCAAGAGGGTCTAGGGCAGATGATCTGGGTTGCTCAAAAATTCTTCTTAACAGAGATCGTTATTATCGGGATCGTGCTCATCGGTATTATCGGTGTGGCGATGGACGTTTTAATGCGCGTTTTAGAGGGATGGCTTATCCCATGGCGCGGTAAGGGATAGTAGATTTTTTCTAACCGCTTTTGAACAAAAATTAAGGCCGATGACAAGCAATTTTGTCATCGGCCTTTTTTTATGTCACCCTGATTTTTTGGTACCTACAATATCTATGTAATTGGCTCTTGCGAACGTACCAATTTGCGTTA
>JAHDGV010000699.1 GCA_020631655.1 Chloroflexota bacterium
TCGTGTTTGTCCCACTCACGGAAATTGGTCCATGATGGGGAGCTTGCGATTAATTGCTTGTCGGCCGGATTTGAGCTTGTGCTTAGCCACAGCTCAGCGTAATCATCACCTGCCACCCAGAAGGTGTATTCCCCACTTACGGGAACATACAGATAGCCTGAGATCCGTTGCCCAAATACATCACCGGTATTTTGATCAGCTTCAAAGCTGGTGAGCGCGCCAGTTTCATCTGGCGAATCTGGATAGTCCGGATCGTTTTTGAGCGTGGCTGTGGTTGATCCCCAGCCGGTGTTCCACTTCTCCCATGTGACCAGACCATTGCCCGTGCTGGCAGGAATTGCCGTGGCGGTTGGTGTCGGCGGGATGGGGGTTGACGTTGGTTGAACTGGAACCGGTGTCGATGTGGGTTGGACGGGAATAGGAGTTGCCGTTGGCTGAACCGGTTCTGGGGTCGCAGTTGGAGGCACGGCCGTGGCTGTTGGTTGTACTGGGGTAGCGGTTGGCGGGATGGCTGTTACCGTTGGTGTTGGAGGGAGTGGGGCCGGTTGATCATCATCTGGCGGAGAAAGATATTCTCCATCGATGATGGCCAAGCTCTGGCCGGGAACCTGCCACGCAACTGACAGATGGTCACCACCGCCACCTTCTTGTGCCAGCGCTTCAATGAAATAAGCCTGCCCCGCTTGCAGGGTAATCACGGCCGATTGCTGTGAATCATGGCGATCCCATTCCCGATATCCTGTCCAAGATGGCGCGCTGGCGATTAGAGACAGGTCATCTGGATCATCGCTAGTGCTGAGCCAAAGTTCAGCATGATCGTCACCCGCAACCCAGAAGGTGTAGGTGCCACTGACGGGTGGATAGACAAGCCCTGAGATTTTTTGGCCAAAGGTTGTGTCTTGATTGCGTTCCGCTTCAAAGCTGTCTAAAAATCCTGTTTCGTCTGGTGAATCAGGATAGTCTGGATCGTTTCTGAGCGTGTCAGAATGTGATCCCCAGCCGGTGTCCCATTTCTCCCACAAAATCTCACCCGTTTCTGCATCTGGGTCAGATGAGACAGGTGTGGCCGTGGGGAGAACGGCCGTTGGCGTTGCGGTTGGCGGCACTGGGGTCGAAGTTGGTAGCTGGACCGGGGGTGCTGTGTCGGTGGGTGTTGCGGTTGGTGGCACAGGGGTTGGCGTTGGTGGAAGCGATACAGGGCCGTCTTCGGCCGGAGACAGATACTGGCCGTCGATAATCGCTTGCGCTTGTCCCGGGATCTGCCACGCTACCGATAAATGGTCGCCACCGCCACCTTCTTGGGCCAATGCCTCAATGTAATAGGCCTCACCAGCCACAAGCGTGATTGGATCTGATTTTTGCGATGCGTGTTTGGTCCACTGCCGGTATCCGGCCCACCACGGTGCGTTGGCAATCATCACTTTTTGGGATGATGTTTCATCCGTGCTTAGCCACAGCTCAGCTTGGTCATCACCCGCAACCCAGAATGTGTAGTTGCCGGTAACTGGTGGGTAAATTAACCCAGAAATGCGCTGGCCAAACACATCATCCTGATTTCTGGTCGCTTCAAAAGTGTCTAAAAAGCCCGTTTCATCCGGCGAATCTGGGAAGTCAGCATCGGAACGCAGGGTTGTGAGTTTAGTTCCCCACGTCGTGTCCCACTTTTCCCATTTGATTTCACCCGTCGCACCGGTTGGGTCGTTTGGATTTGTGGGGAAGTTTGGTGGTGGAACCGGAGTCGCTGTAGGTGGGACGGGTGTCGGGGTGTTGGTTGGGAGCACTGGAACCGGTGTAGCCGTAGGTGGATTTGGAGGTGGAGGCGCTGTATTTGAGCCGGACACACCTTTGGCAAATGCCTTGGCCCACAGATCGATTAGTTGAGCTTCACCCGCGGCCGAGTGATGGGTCCCATCCCCCGAGAACCAAGAGCCGCTGTTGCGGTCTACGTTTTGTCGGAAAGGGGTGTACAAATCGGGGCCGGGGATGAGTCGGTATTTGGCCGCAATTTCGTCGATATCCTGCAGAATCTTTTTCTTGGCCGCAAGGTCGCCGTAACCCCCTTTTGACTCATCTGTGTCAGGTATGCGGGCGATGATAGGCACTTTGCCAGAAGCGATCATGTCAGCGACCAAAGCATCTAGCCGGTTGTCATACTGGGATACGTTTGAGCCATTGCTGTTCAACCCACTTGCACCGTCATTTGAGTCGTTGGTTCCGATTGAGATTCCCCAGTAGGTGATTTCACCTT